>JAWOBQ010000133.1:0-3577 GCA_046484255.1 Bacteroidales bacterium
CAACAGCTACAGCACTGCGGGCACTTACTATGACAGTCTCACCACGGCTCACGGCTGCGACAGCGTATATGTGCTGCATCTGCAGGTCCATCCCGTTTACGACTCCCTGTATCCGGAAACCATTTGTAATAAGGACATGTTTTCCTGGCGCAGTAACATGTACCATCTTCCCGGCATCTATTATGACAGCCTGATAAGCAGTTATGGTTGCGACTCGGTATACGTTCTTGAGCTGAATGTCTTTTACGTGGATGATTCGGTGTCGTTACAGGGGATTACCCTGACGGCCCATGCGGTGAATGCTGTATTCCAGTGGGCAGACTGCAATGCTGGCTACCAGCCGGTTTCCGGAGCCACCAGTGCTTCCTTTACCCCGTCACATGACGGTGACTATGCGGTGATCATCACCCAGGGCGGCTGTTCCGATACCTCGGCATGTATCAATGTGGCCGGAGTGGGTACGGAATGGCAAATGAAAGAGAACGGCATTGAAGTTTATCCCAACCCCGGCAACGGGAACTTCCAGCTGTCTTTGCATGAAGATGCAGTGGTCCAGGTGTATAACATCCTGGGGCACCCCGTATATGTCAAAACCCTGGAAAAAGGAACACATATCCTTGAGCTGGAACACCTGGCCTCGGGAGTATACGTCCTGACAGCCCGGTGGAATAAGCAGCAGACAGTGATCCGGCTGATCATTCAAAAATAAAGCCACCACAACTTAGGGCACGTAACAATCGACATTTTGGCGGGAACATATATCTTTGCATAAAAAAGATATTATGTCAGAAAGGATTAAGAAAGCAGCCCGTTACGAAAGGATATATCAGCAGATCAAGGATTTAACAAGCAGCTGCTCATTCCCGGTATCCCGTATGGCCAGCATAAGTGCAGTGTTACATCACAAGATGGACAATTTTTTCTGGACGGGCTTTTACTTGCTGGAAGGTGGAAGTTTGGTGGTGGGCCCCTATCAGGGTCCGTTAGCATGCATGAAACTGGAGAAAGACAAAGGCGTTTGCTGGACAGGTATCCGTAAGGCTGAAACCATTGTGGTTCCCGATGTAACGAAATTCCCGGGGCATATTGCTTGTGACTCCCGTTCAAAATCTGAGATCGTGGTCCCGCTGTTTGACCGGCAGGGAATGACCATGGGCGTTTTAGATGTGGATAGTAGTTCATTGAATGCTTTTGATAAAACCGATGCCCACTATTTAACAAAGATCATCGGGCTGATATATGAAGCCTGATATAAACTACCAGGGAATATGACAAATATTATCCCTGAATGCGACCTACAAGCACATTTTTTTATAGCCGCTGCTGGTCAGCTTTGCCCCACCCCTTAAGGGTGACTGATTTACAGCGGATGCACGCTTTAGGGGTTCGGAAAAACTAAAAATCAAACAGTTCCTTATCAGTCCGGCCTCATTCCTTAATTGATTAACTCATCCCCTTCTAATAGTAATCCAAATGGCTTCTGCGCTTGGTAAGTTTCAGGTCATGCAGGGCCGGTGCTTTAACACGAATTGTCAGGTTATAACTTTTACGAAAGCCTGTAGGGATCCAGTTAAACATCATTTCCCAGCAATGCAGATCCCGGTATACATTCAGGGAAGTATATGACAACTCATTACCCTCAAAATCCCAACCGGAATTTACTCCAATACGCCACTTATCGGTAAGGTGAAAATTAGCGTTAAAGCCAAGGGTTTGTATGGTGGTATATTCATAATCATTTTTGGTCTGATTAAATATATTGGTATATCGAAATGTATAGTTAAATCCCATATTCCATTTATGGTCAAACGATGTGGAATGCTGAAGTGCCGGGTTTTGATCTTCGGGAGCCGGGATTTGCCCGTTATTCTCGTCTGCCGTTGCCTTCTGCCCATCATTCTCTGCATCATTTTCTTTTCCTATATCTGCCGAGTTAAAGCGATAGGAAAAATTAAGAGCCCATTCATTCTTTTGTCTCCGGAACAATTTTCCGCTTTTGTTCCATTCAAACACATCAATCGTCTTGCCCTGCTCATTCACCGCATAGGGGTCCCAGGTTCCGATAAACCGAAGGTCAATAGCATCAAACAAGTTCGTATTCCCACTAACGCTAAGCGGAGACCAGTTCAATGAATCCCGGGCTATATCATAACTCATATTAAGGCTTAAATTCTTGAGCAACACAAGTTTTCTTGTTCCGGTAGCCGTATCATTTTTATCTTTAATTTTACTTTCAAGGTTATTCTGCAGGCTAAAGGATACTCTGCCACTTTCATTTTGAGGAGGGCCCCCATAAATGCCATTAGAGAATATGGAATACTTTACAGGACTACGCGTATTTCCATCCATATGCTCCTTATAGTATCCCAGTTCAGGGGTTCCAAAATCCGGCCGGTAACTAAAGTTCACCGAAGGTGTGAGCACATGGCGCACCGCTTTGACAGGCCCTTTTCGAAAATTTACCAACCCATATAGCTTGGTATTTAAGCCCGAATTATAAGAAAAATCATATCCCTGGGTAAAGCCATAAACAGTATCTGTTTGCAGATAACCGGGAATTGTATCCCCTCCACTAATTAAGGTATCTTCATTCCAGTGCTTCCGGATAGAATTTGAATACCAATACCCATTTATATTCAGCCTATTGGTAAAATTTAAGTGATTAAATACTTTAATATTGGAGCGGATAGGGATATTATGTTTTATTCCATGTCTGAAATCCTTGAAATCACTTTCAAAAATCAAGCTGTCTGTGGTAGATATTTCATTTTTTGCATTCATCGTATAGCTCATGGTAATATTTTCATACCATTTAAGCATACCGCTGCGTTGTTTTTTCCGGAAGGGATAAAAACGCTGCATTGATAATGAAAGTTGTGGCAGCATCAGGTCAACTTGTTTGGAAATGGTATTTTGCGAATGCCGGAAACCGACGGAAAGGTTAAACCGACGAGCCAGCAGGGTTGAGTATGATATCGTGGATGTAAATTCATTTTTCAGATATTCCTCAGCGCTACCCGGGTTAAAGCGATTATGCTCCATGGAACCAGCATTAACGGAAGCATTAAAGCTGGAATTGGGTCTTGCTTTAGGGCTTTGTTGATGGTTCCATCGCACAAAAAACTCTTTTTGTTCTTCAAAATCCGGAGATTCAGGATCGCCAAACTTATTCACCGAATATTGCAACGACAAGGCCCCGGAATATTTATAGCGCACATTGTACCTGCTGCTTAGCTCTGCCGCCCAACTTCCCCGTGAATAGACATCTCCGCGCAAGGCTATATCAACATAATCACTAAACCCCCAGTAGTATCCTCCATCCCGTAAAAAGAAACCCCGGTTCTGAGTCTCCCCTATGCTAGGCATAAGAATCCCATTAGCCTGCTCTTTATTGTTGGGAAAAATCCCAAAGGGAACCCACACCGGAGTAGGGATATTTTCGATTATAAGATTGGCCGGCCCGGTAACGATCTTATCCGATGGAATAACATACGCCTTGTTAAACTGTATCTGATAATGCGGATCGTGCTTATCACAGGTAGTGTATTTGCCTTTTTCAATCCACATACTATTATCC
>JAWOBQ010000156.1:0-2752 GCA_046484255.1 Bacteroidales bacterium
GTTTCCATAGTTGTTATCAAATTTCGACTTGGTTACCGAATCGTTCACGTTGATAGCCGGGAACAACAATTTCCCTTCTTTTTCCCACATATATAGCCTGTTAACTCCGGTAGTAGTCTCTTCAGAACTCCCGCTGATCTCTTTAACGGCGTTGTGCCATTTTTTAGGTTCTTCTTCCATGATCATTTTCAAACGGCGAATCAGTGCTTGCTCATCCCAGGCTTCCGCTTTACGCTCCAGAATTTCCGGGTTCTCTTCTGCTTCATGCCCATAGTTCACCATCAAAGAGGCATCCCCGCCATCATCAACGATGAGGTGCGGCCCTTTTCCTCCCGGAAACGTCAACGCCTGGGCTGTACACCACCAATACTCATCCAGGGTTTCACCTTTCCAGGCAAAGACCGGGATGCCTTCAGCGGCAATGGCTGCTGCTGCTTCATCCTGGGTAGAAAAAATATTACAGCTGGCCCAGCGAACGTCTGCTCCAAGTGCTATAAGCGTTTCAATCAAAACCGCAGTTTGAACAGTCATATGCAGAGAGCCCGTAATGCGAGCCCCTTTTAAAGGCAGTTCTTTACCATATTTTTTTCTTAACTCCATCAAGCCCGGCATTTCATGCTCCGCCAGCTCAATCTGCATTCGGCCCTCCCTGGCCAGTTTAATGTCTTTTACCTTATAAGGCAAACTTGCATCGATTTTATCCAATTTTTCCATTCTGTTTTCCTTTATGTTAATATTTTGTTAATTTACTGTTAATAACTTGTTGATAATCATATTTGATTCTTTGCCCGTTTTATTTTTTAAAATGAAATATTCCCCATGTAAGGTTGCCCTGTCTTCCTCCGTCTATCCAATGTTGCAGGCCTGATTTCATATTATTGACATACTCATCCGAGACCAATCCCTCAATTTTATGTTTGTTTTCCTGGGTTTCCTTCAATACTTTTTCATAATGATTTGAGAGTTGATCAGGCATTTGTTGAAAATTACGAAAGCTTAAGCCATAAGCTTTTGCCTTTTCCTTGTAAAACTCCGGGCTGCCTAAAGAAGCGAGTTGAATGCGTTCATAAACAGGTTCCAAAACCTTCGTATCACAATTATTTGTTTGCATTGGATCCGTAAATATCATATCCCCTCCATTTTTCAGCACCCGGGCAGCTTCCGCAACGGTTTTTTCACGGTCGTCGCTATGGAGAAAAGCATCCTGCGACCAGACAAGGTCGAAAGTTTCATCCTCAAAAGGCACCTCTTCAAAGCTTCCATCCACAATTTTCACTAAATGATCCAATCCCTGCTCTTCATTTTTAGCTCTGCCGTACTCATTTTCCACTTCACTTATATTGACGACAGTCACATGGCAATTAAACTTATTTGCCAGGTAACGGGCACTTCCACCGAATCCACCGCCCAGATCAATAATTTTTGTATGTTCATCGATCGTGTCGGCATATTGGCACATCTCATCGATCGTACGCCGGCTGGCCGAGAAAATATCATCTTCCAGACTGTCATAAATACCTAAATGCAAGTCTTCTCCACCCCAGATCTTTTCATAAAAATTTTGAGCATCGCTGCTGTTGTAATAATTCCTTGCGGTCTCAGCTACTTTGGAATATTGTTTTTCGCTCATAGTAAAAATATGTTTTTAATTCTTATTTATTGAACTCAAATAGTCCTTCTCTGTATGCAGTCATATAATTCATACAATAATCATCTTTTCCGATGAGGGTTTCAGCCGTAACCACATTCGCCATCATCTTTTGGTCCAGGGGGTTCAATATAGCAGAATCCAGGCCTTTAGCAATAGCCATAGCCATAAACACCTGATTCGCAAACTTACGTTTTGGTATACCATAAGATATATTCGACAAGCCGCAAATGGTATGCACACCCTCATAATCCCTGTGAATAGCTTCAATCGTGTTTAAAAACTCACGGCCAAGGTGGTTCCCCGACCCTATAGGATGTACCAGCGGGTCAATATAAATATTTTCCAGCTTCACCCCGTTTTTCGTTAACCGATTAATCAGCTCGTCAGCATTTTTTAAGCGGTCATCTTTCGTATAAGGCATTCCCTCATCACTCATGCATAGCGCTACTATTTTCACATCTGTTCCTTTTATCAAAGGCATTAATGCATCATAGCGCTCCTTTTCCAGTGATATAGAGTTGATCATAGGGGTACCTTTATGCACTTTTAAAGCTTGTTCCACTACTTTAGGATCCGGGCTGTCGATACAACAAGGAGATTCGACCGTTTCCTGCACCGTGCTGATAAGCCAGCTCATATAGTCAGCTTCTTTGCCAACAAAAATACCGGCATTCACATCAATATAATCCGCTCCCTTCTCGTGCTGTTGTTTGGCAACCTCCGCGATCACCTTTTGATTTTTTTCCTTTATATCATCCCGGATTTTTTTCCGGCTTGCATTAATTAGTTCTCCGACAATTTCCATAGTTTTTCCTTATTTTATAAAATGATTTTGTGTACTGATCTCATCCGGCCCGAGTATAACAAAAGCATCCTTTGTATAGGGCCCATCAAGGATTTTTTGCAATAAAGCCGTAGATCCTTGCAGTTCGACAAACTTTTTATTAAAAAAAGAGGCATTTTCTCTGGCTACCCTTCTGTAATAATCTGTATTATTGTAAGGCAGGAACCCGCCAAGCCCTGTCTCTGGAAGACCACGAGCCCGGAGATGGGAAAGCCGTCGGTACCATTCCGACGGCCGTGAAGAAGTTATGGCCCGGC
>JAWOBQ010000158.1:0-4367 GCA_046484255.1 Bacteroidales bacterium
TAAAACCATTCTTTTCCAGGCCATTAATTAATGTTTGTCCATAATGTCCGATATCTGCGTTGTTGCTCAAATTTTAAATCCTCATATACACTAGTATACTGCGGTTTAAAATTTTCGCACGCCTTGATCTCGAACATTATGAATCAAACACTCGACTTTATGGACAGACTCTAAATAGTGTTTGTCCATAATGTCCGATATCTGCGTTTAAATACGAGGCCGGCCTCGGCTCGAACATTGTGAACGAAACACCGGCTTTAAGGAACGCTTCGTACTAATTCTTTTCCTTGATTTGAGTCCGGTCTGCAAAGCTCACAGTTGATAATCAGCGTCTTTTTGTCTTTGATGCTAAAGGGTGAAGCCGCTGAAAATCAGTTATCCTTTAGGATGTGGCAAAGCTGCTTTTCAGCGGGGATAATACATTGTGAGTTTATAGACGAGACTCAAAAAAGGCAGACCCTTCAGGCCTGCCTTTGGTCGTTTTTTGAAAAGCGTTTGACTGGTAGCCGGTTTGATTATAACAGGGGTGTTTTTATGGCCTGGATGATCTCATATTCATTTCCCTCATTGTTGTCATTGCGGTAAATATAAGCAATGATGTGACAGTTTTTGGCTTTCCATTTGCTATCCAGGGTAAGCGAATATTGTTTATCAACTAACTGATCCCCGGAATTTTTTGGTCCGGAGAAATAGTTTTCCCCCCAGGTGCCGTTTACGGCAGCCCTGAATACGTGCATATGCACATAATCCGGGATGTCTGGCGTAGGCCCCATTTGGGGGTTGTTATTTCTTTGCGCACGGATAATGCTGTCTTCTGTGATCACTACGGCCAGGTTATAATCCCCTTCTATGTTTTCAAGTACTGTGCCAAAAACATCGATTGTCAGCTCGCGGTTGCTGTTGTTATAGTTTGCTGAAAGTTCCATAATGATATCGGGGGCTTGATGCAATAATGAATCCACATAAAAGCTCCATTCCGAGATGTTGCGTTTGTATTGTCCTGCCGAATGTGTTCTGCTTACCAACCCCATGGGATATGATTGAAAATCGAAGTGATTGTCCAGGGCATCTCCGGCAGGAGTCGTAAAGTCATAATCATAGGGTGCAGGTTCCGTTCTGGAAAAAAATCCGGCATGAACAGAGATCAGGATCAGGTTTTCTCCATAGATATCTTTAAGCTGACGGGCCTGCTTTGCCCCTTCCGGGCAATTGGGGCACAGGTGTCCGGTATATTTTTCCAGTACTACATTTCGCGTAGTATCTCCGGCGGTAAAAGTGGGGTCTTCTATATACGGGGGTTCAATTTTGTCGCATGAGCTTAGTATGAGTAAAGTGGCTGCGCTCAAAAACAGTGTTGATAAGGGAAATACTTTTCGCATCATTCTGGATTTTAAAAGTTGCTGGTAATTGTGATGTTCAATCCATTGGCTGCAGGTTCCGGCCGGCAGACGCCACCTACACAACTAATGCCCTGGCGTTGCCGTCCATAGGAAATCGCCAGGCGGTTGGGGCCTTTAGAGAATCCGGCGGCTGCGTTAAAATAATGGATATCATTAATGCCGGGACTGGGGTTCCGGTAATTATAAAGGTCTTTCACTGCGAAAAAATAATTGTTGAGGTTATATTCCAATAACAGCATGCCCCAATCCCCGGCGGAATAGTCTTTTTCATGTAATTCTTCCTGATCGGAAGTAAGCCACTGCAACTCCATTTTTAACGACTGCCCTCTTTTTACAGAATAGTAAATGCTGGCTATGCCAATATCGGCATGGACTTTCTCCAGTCCCTCGTCTCCTTTAATTAAAGGATCATAGGTAAGGGTAAGATAATTAAGGATCACCTTCCAGTCGCTGCTGATCTTTTTTTCAATTCCCAATGAAAGCTCTTCGAAGAAAGTAAATTCATTAAGCCCGAAAAAGGGGGATTCATAGCCCAGTGTGCCGGATTCACCTATTTCCGTCGTATCAGAAGGGGCTTTTTTATCAATATCATGGATCCTGGAGTAGTCCAGTGTGATGCGGCTTCCATATTTACCGCCCAGGGTAGAGTTTCGTTTAAACATATAATACAGGCTTGCTTGTATGCCCATTTCTCCGTTTGGCTGGGTGGCATATGGATACACATTGGCCAGCTCATATGTATGTTGTATCGATAATGGAGGCAAATAATTGATCTCAAGGGGAATGCCTGTCGCGTTATAATCTGATTTAAAGCTCATATTATCAATTCGCTTGGCAGTTATTGTAGCCCCTAAGCCTCTTTGTGTGTACATCCCTTCCAGAAATAAAGCCTCACCGGGTTTGTATATGAAATTATTTATCGCTGAAGGATCATTGATCTTTGAGGCATACTCTCCTGAAAAACGGATGCCTCCGTGCATGATCTCGGCACGTGCGGAATAAATACCTACATTTTCAGGGATCTTATATAGAATGCTTTTGTCTTTCTGAAAGCGACTTACAAAGGATCCGCCCAGGGTGATGAGGGTCTTTTTCTCTTTAAGAAAAGCAAGCAGTTGATTGATTATTATCTCTCCATCAATACCCCGAATGGTGCCGGGACTGCTACTCCAAAAATTCCGGTGATGACCTGCCAGCCCGGTAAGACGAATGCCATTGACCGGGTTTAGCCGGATCCGTACCCCGTCGATGGCATTGTCATAACCCAATGCCCATTCCTGATAGGAGCGCAGTGTCAGACCACTGCCGAATTGTTCGTAAAAATGGCCGGCCGTAATTTCAAGCAGCTCATGGCGATATGTTAGATACCTGTTCGCAATACCGCTGCCTTTATATCCGGAGTTAATGCCGGCAAGCGGGGGTGAATAGATCTCATAGCGAAGACCCGCCTCCAGATTTTTGTGGTTGTAGATAAGATTGGCATAACTCTGAAAACCTATTTTCTCCCGTACAGAATCTGCTCCGATCTCACTGTCGGGAGAGTATGTTTGAAAATTCATTTCAATATTGCCGCTTAAGCCTCCCGTTCCCTCAAATTGTTGGGCTTGTAACACCGGCGATAAACAAGTAAATAAAAAGCCTGTAAAAACGGTAAAAATATATTTGATCATGCCTTTATAGTTTGTTGTTTCACGCAAAACCTGCCCGTTTAAGGGGAAAAGAAGCTTTGTTAGATACTTGTTCCCCGGGTGTCGGTTTTTATCTTGTGGTTATCTTGTTATTCTTCTGAAATGTCTTCTCCGGCATTTAGTTTTCGCAGCAGTTGAATGATCTCATCTTCAATCCCCTCACTGTAAGAGGTGTGTTGCCAGACAACTTCGTTGTCACCGTTTAGTAAAAAGGTATGAGGGATCATGTTGACATTCATGGCCCGTTTGAGTTCATGATTCGGATCCAGGTAAAAATCATAATCCCAGTAATTGGAATTGATCATGGGCAGTACTCGCGAACTGCTCCGGCTGTCGTCTACAGATACCGCCACATATTTTACTCCGGTTTCTTGCTGCCATTCTTCATATACTTCCGCGATCGCATTCATCTCCCGGTGGCAAGGAGTGCACCAGGTCGCCCAAAAAGACAGAATAATAGGCTTTCCCTCGTTGTCTATCTCTGAAAAATTAACCGGCCTGCCGTCAAGGTCGCGTATTGTTACGGAAGGAAGATCGGAATCCTGGGCGAAAATTGTCACACTGAAAAATAAAACTATTACTATCGAAAATACAGGCTTCATGGTTTTTGAATTTTGAGATTATTAAAATGTCGTTCCGCCTCTAATTAGTGTTTGTCCATAATGTCCGATATCTGCGTTGTTGCTCAAATTTTGAATCCTCATATACGTTAGTATACTGCGGTTTAAATTTTTTTTTACGACTTTAATTATTTAAAGGTGTTCATGAGCTCACTTCGTTCGGTTCGCACACCCCGATAAAAACGGGGCACGCCTTGATCTCCAACATTCTGGATCAAACACCCGATTTTATAGACAGAAACTAATTATCTATATAATTATATATTGTCTTGAGGGCAAAAATAGTATTTTTCTTTGTATTTTACAAAAGCCGTACCATCTTTTTGAGGTTCCCGGCAATAATCCGGCCGGTTTGAAAATACATATTAGTACATTCGCTGACCATCAATTTTGTCATATTCCTAAAAAGGTGTTTAATGTCAGTGCGTTAGCTTTTTAAGGTTCGGGGCAAAAAACCGCTGAAAATCAGCTTTACCCCATCCCTAAAGGAGGCTGATTTTTAGCGGCTTCACCCTTTAGGTTTCGCGACTCAAAGCCGCTAAAAATCAAATGTGACTTTTTAGACTGGACTCATATAGTAAACAAAATGATCTAAAAAATTGTTAAAATAAGATATTATGTAAACAAAAGGGTAGATTGTGTGGATGAAATTATTATCT
>JAWOBQ010000159.1:0-2730 GCA_046484255.1 Bacteroidales bacterium
TCATATCCACAGATTTATCTTCAAGTGGAATATCCGCAACATCGCCTTCGATAAATTTTATATTGGTTAGCTGTGTATCTTCTGCTTTTTTTTCTGCTTTTCTCAGCATAGGAGCACTGAAGTCATACCCAATCACTTCAGCTTGGGGCAATTGACCGGCCAGAAATAAAGCCATATCACCGGTACCGGTACCCACATCCAGCACTTTCCGTGGCTGCTCCCGAATAATGTATGCTGCCGCTTTTTTACGCCAGATTTGATCCAGGCCAAGCGTCATAATGCGATTCAAAAAATCATACTTCTCCGGAACCTGGTCAAACATCTTTTGTAACGGCTTTCCTTTGGCCGTCATTTCTTCCTGTGCCCACTTTTCTGTTATTGCCATATACATAATTTTCCGGAACAAAGTTAAGCAAAGAACAACAATATCGGCTATTAATAAATTTCCGGTAAGGAGATCCCTTTGATTTTCCTGTATAGATCTATTGCATAAGAGTCTGTCATACGGGCTACAAAATCAGTAATTTTCATAAGGTCATCATAATAATTCCCGTTATGTTGCGGTCGGAATTGGCGGGGTATAAGTTCTTTGAGTTTTTTATTAGGTAAATCCTCCGGCTTGATCAATATTCCGGCAAATTCCTCCAAGAGTCCACTAAGAATCCTATAACCGGCGATCTCAATTTCTACTACTTTCCTGGAATTGTACAGTCGTTTATTACAATCCAGTATAGTTTGATTAAATTGATCATCCGACCGGATATAATCGGTAAGTTCCTGATCAAATTCACCATGCATGATATCTTCGTATTTATCGTCAAAGACTTTCGCTGTCTCTTTCACCAGGGCATTAATCGCTTTTGCACGCAGGTAACCTGCTTTCTCCCCATGATCTTTGATCATGCCGTATGTTTTCAGGCCGTCCATATCTTTGTCGGGATAGATCAGAAAGTATTTCAACAACTCTTCCATCTCCTCCAGATGAATATATCCGAGTTTAAACCCATCTTCAAGATCTATGATACGATAACAGATATTGTCGGCAGCTTCGGTAAGAAAAGCCAACGGATGTCGTTTCCAGGCTTTTTTACTATCTGTACTCCCATCCAAAAGTTTCAGCTCTGTAGCTACCCGGTCAAAAATTTCTTTTTCCGACTGAAAAAAGCCAAATTTCTTCAGGGAGGTCTGTCCTGTATATTTCACTTTCTTTGGTTCTGCTTCGCCGGGATATTTGGAAAAAGCCCCCAAGGTAGCGTATGTCAGTAACAGTCCGCCTGCTTTTTCCTCCGGATGGTGATTGGTAAGGATACGGAAACCTGCGGCATTTCCCTCATAATAAAGCAAGTCTGCCCATTGCCTTTCACTAAGGTATGGCCGGTGCCGGGCTCCTTCAGCAGAACTAAAATATTTGGCTATCGCTTTTTCCCCGGAATGACCAAAAGGAGGATTTCCTACGTCATGAGCCAGGCAAGCCGCAGCCACAATATCGCCAAAAGATTCAGGATGTATCCCTGAATCAAGATTTTCCTTGTGTAGGATAATATACCCCCCTATGCTTCCCAATGAACGGCCCACAGAAGAAACCTCCAGGCTATGAGTCAAACGATTGTGAACAAAATCACTCTTGGGAACCGGAAAAACCTGTGTCTTATCCTGCATTCGCCGAAAAGCCGTTGAAAAAACTATGCGATCAAAATCACGCTGATAGGGCCTTCGCATATCCGCACTAGCGGGTTTTTTTAGGGCTCCATACCGCCCGGCATGTAATAGGGAATCCCAATCCATACGCTTATTATCTGTACTCATATATGTTTATCTGTTAAATATAAATTAAACCAAAAAAAACCCTTTAGAACAAGACTCAATTCTGTTTGACCCCAATCTTATGAATTAACGCGCCCAAATATAAAATTTTTAAATAAAAATGCATGGCTACACATAAAGTGTTTCGATCATATTGCCATTATAATATCATGGTAGCGGCACTTTATCATTCATTGCCAGGGCATTTTAGCTTCAGGCTATGCTAAATACCAGGGCAGGGAGAATACAATAAGGCTTTTAAGCCTTACAGGTTCTGTTATACCCGTGTTCCACAAGTTCAACCCATTCGGTTTCATCGCGCAGGGTAATACAGGATTTTCCAAAAAAGTATGCCTGAGCCCGGTCTAAAAAAACTAAATGTATCACAGCCGCTAAAAATCAGCTTTACCCCATCCCTAAAGGGTGGGGGCTTTTCATATGTTTAAAATTTTTGTTCTGTGTTCTTTGTTCGTTGTTCTTTGTTCTTTGTTCGCTTTTTCTCTCAGTCTCTTCGTTCTCTAATCCCGATAGCTATCGGGACGCTTCGTTCGCTTAAGTCGCTTCGTTCTCTTAAGTCGCCCTTTCGCATCATCGCATCATCGCATCATCGCATCATCGCATCATCGCATTAACGCATTAACGCATTAACGCATTAACGCCTCATCGCATCATCGCATTAACGCCTCATTCCCTGCGCGCACCCCTAACCCCTAAAGGGGAAGCCCACCGCACACTGACTTACCCTTCCGGCAGTTCGCCTCCTCGCATTTAATCATCCTCCTGTGTGCCGAAGGCTTCGGCAAGGGTTCCCAACGAACCGATTCACCGCCGCAGTCCCGGGCGGCGGGGTGGCGGAATTCGCGTTAATTAGCGGTTCCATTTATCTCCGCATACCGGTTAAAAAGAAATAACTACTGCATGGTTTCC
>JAWOBQ010000213.1:0-3115 GCA_046484255.1 Bacteroidales bacterium
AATAATTATTCAATATCTCTACAAAAAATTCCCATTTAACATTAGTTTTAGCGTCCTGGTTAAAAACAGGGAAATGCCAACTAAACTGGGTTTGTATTCCATTTACAAGGCTTGCGCAGCCCGAAAATGCGCAGTTTACTCAGGTAAATGAGCAATTTTCGGGCAAGCGTAACGCAGTAAATGGGACTTTATGGACAGAGACTATTTAGCATAAGCTATGGCTCTGTGTTCTCTGATTACAGTAATCTTTATTTGTCCGGGATAGGTCATTTCCGTCTGGATTTTCTGTGAGATATCATAAGAGAGTTTAGAGGCTTCCTGGTCGGAGATCTTTTCTGCTCCGACGATCACGCGCAATTCACGTCCGGCTTGTATGGCATAGGTTTTTATTACGCCGGGATAGTTAGCAGCCATTTCTTCTAGTTCTTTAAGGCGGTTGATATAAGCTTCGACGATCTCGCGTCTTGCTCCGGGGCGGGCTCCTGATATTGCGTCACATGCCTGAACGATAGGGGCAATAAGTGTTTTCATTTCCATTTCTTCATGGTGTGATCCTATCGCATTTGCTACTTCCGGTTTTTCTTTGTATTTCTCTGCCAATTTTGCCCCCAGCAAGGCATGCGGTACGTCGGGTTCACTATCGGGGACTTTTCCGATATCGTGCAATAGCCCGGCACGCCGGGCCAGTTTAGCGTTAAGCCCCAGCTCGGAAGCCATCGTTGCGCAAAGGTTTGCGACTTCGCGGGAGTGTTGCAGCAGGTTTTGTCCATAGGAAGATCGATATTTCATTTTTCCGATCAGACGTACAAGTTCCTGGTTGATGCCATGAATGCCCAGGTCGATACATGTCTTTTTCCCCACATCTACTACTTCCTGTTCAATTTGTTTTTGCGTCTTCGCCACGACTTCTTCTATCCGGGCCGGGTGAATACGTCCGTCGGTTACCAGTTTATGGAGCGAAAGGCGGGCAATTTCGCGGCGAACCGGGTCAAAGCCGGAAATAATAATAGCCTCCGGGGTATCATCCACTACAAACTCAACCCCGGTAGCTGCCTCTAAAGCACGGATATTACGGCCTTCGCGGCCAATGATCCGCCCTTTGATCTCATCATTCTCAATATTAAAGACAGATACCGTATTATCAATGGCATGTTCTGTGGCTGTACGCTGAATTGAATTGATAACTACCTTTTTAGCTTCCATGTTGGCGTTATCTTTGGCCTCTTCAATGATATCATTGATATGAGCCATAGCCTCGGTTTTGGCTTCAGCTTTTAATGATTCCACCAGTTCCTGTTTTGCTGATTCTGCTGAATAGCCGGAAATTGCTTCTAATTGTTCCACCTGTCGTGCATGCATCTTATCCAGCTCGGCTTGTTTCCGTTCTACGATCTCCAGTTGATTGTTTAAGTTTTCACGGATCTGTTTGACCTCACGCTGTTGCGTGAATATCTCTTCCTGCCGCTTTTTTACGTTTTCTTCTTTTTGTTTTAGCTTAGCCTCGCTGGATTGTATAGCCTGATTACGCTCATTGATAACTTTTTCATGCTCGGATTTCAACTGCAAAAACTTCTCTTTTGCCTGAACGATCTTCTCTTTCTTTATTACTTCAGCTTCTGCTTTCGCATCTTCGAGGATCTGGCTGCTTTTCTTTTCTATATTCTTCCTGATAACCGTGGATGCCATTAAAACACCCAGCCCTAATCCGGCAATACCGGCAATAATAATCCATACTGTTTCCATTAGTCCTTTATTTATTTGGCTACCTCCCCCTGTAAGCAAAAAAAACCCGCATTATCCAATTGTTTGGGTGAAACCCCAATATGACATTTGTAGGGATGCCGGGTTTTTTGAACGTCCACTGGCCGGTTATACCGGCACCCGAAGGTTGAGGCCTGTTCTACGAACCACTAAGCTCGTCCCTAATTATTAAACTGTTGAGTTTCTCAAACACAAATTGAATAAATGCGGGCTAAATCGTAATGTTTATGTAAAGAACGCGTATATCACTCTTCATAGTATGACGACAACAATTTATCCAGTGATGACAAGCGTTGATCAAGCTCCTCTTCTACAAACTTATGCTGGCTGTGCATATGTAAAGCTTCGGTTGTATACTGCAGCGCGATCATTGCCAGCAGGTCTTGCTTATCCTTGTATGAATAATGCTGTGAAAATGATTTTACCTTTTGATTTACCGTCTCTGCAGCTTTACGCACAACTTCTTCCTCATCCCGGCTGATCGTTAAACGATATGGCCTGTCTGCAATGGATATATTTATTGTTAATTCTTTCATTTAAAAATGCTGTCTTAATCATTCAAAAGCGCGATACATTGATCGATTTCCCGCACTAACGCATTTAATTTTTGCCTGGTTTGCTTTTTCTCCTGATTACTCAGGGAAGTAGCTATATGTTTATATTGATTTACTTTGATTTGCCTTTCCAGTTCTGTCTGCTTTTGGGCAACAAGTGCGTGGAGCTTTTGGTTCTCTTGCTGTACCTCATCCAACCTTTTTTCCATGTTTTGACGGCTTGTTATCAGTTGGCGCACCTTGAGTTCGATGCTCATCATCTTGTCTTCCAAAAATTTCATTCAGAACAAAAAGTTTCATATTACTTTCTGCAAATATAATACAAAAAAGCAGCCGACACAACTATTTTTATATTTCATTAAGAGTAAGCTGTAAATAGTTGTCAAAGAATCATTTAACTTTCCTCTTCTAGCTTTTTAGCCCGGCAATTCAAACCGTGCCGGTTGTTTGCTTATTGTTCAGTTTTCAACTGCCTTTCCATTATTGAGTCTGGCTAACAACAGCAGCTTCATTTCATCCGCTGAAAATCAGCTTTGCCTTATCCCTAAACGGTGGCTGATGTTTAGCGGTTTAACCCCCTTTATTAGGGCCGGGATAAAAAGCTGCTGAAAAAAAATATGATCTTTTTAGACCGGACTTATTTGTTATTCCGTAATTTTTTTGTATCTTTATTATCATTATGCAGGAAGATTTGATTTCATACCTTTGGCAAAACCAAATGTTCAATAGTGTGTTAACTACGGATGATCCGGAACCGTTAAGCATACAGCATCCCGGGCATCTGTGTTCAGATGCCCGGG
>JAWOBQ010000231.1:0-10915 GCA_046484255.1 Bacteroidales bacterium
CATTTACAAGGCTTGCGCAGCACGAAAATGCGCAGTTTACTCAGGCAAATGAGCAATTTTCGGGCAAGCGTAACGCAGTAAATGGGACTTTATGGACAGAGACTAAATAGAGCCTGTCAATAAAGTGGCCAAGGTGTCTTAGTGATCATGTCTCTGTTCAGAAGGTTCCATTTACAAGGCGTGCGCAGCCCGAAAATGCGCAGTTTACTCAGGTAAATGAGCAATTTTCGGGCAAGCGTAACGCAGTAAATGAGACTTTATGGACAGAGCCTATTTAGGGCTGTCTGTAAAACCGGGTTGTTTGATCCGGAATGATCGAGAGCGAGGTTTGTTCCGCATTTATCGGGAGGTGGGAAGTGTTAAAATCAAGGAATTTCCTCTGGTAAATGGCTGTTTTAAATACGATCAGAACAAAGCAACCGGAGATTATGGACAACCACTATAGAGTCCGGCCTAAAAAGGTCACATTTGATTTTCACCGGCTTTTTATCCCGAACCCTAAAGGGTGAAGCCGATGAAAATCAGCCTCCCTTTAGGGATGGGGTAAAGCTGATTTTTAGCGGCCGGGATACATTTAGTGTTTTTAGACCGGACTCACTATATAAATATGGCATTTTTATTGTAGTATTGTTGAGTTAAACTTATTTCTTCCATTTATGAATTATAAAGAAAATCAACTTTTTCTGACTTTGCCCGCGATAATCAGACAAACGGCAAAAGAAAAAGGGGCTAATCCAGCTTTTTCCACAGTAGGCTCAGACGATCACATAACGTATGGCGAAGCTGTAAAACGTATCGATTCCATTATATATTTTTTAGAACAACATGGCATTCAACCCGGGGACAAAGTAGCTATTTTAAGTGCCAACATGCCCAACTGGAGCCTGGTGTATTTTGCTATCACGTCCATGGGAGCCGTAGCCATACCGTTATTACCGGATTTTTCAGACTATGAGCTGGAAAACATTTTAACCCATTCCGAAGCCAAGGCCATTTTTGTATCGAAAAATCACGCCGGGAAACTACCCCATCTCCATGCCCCGGATTTGGATCTCTGGTTTGGGCTGGAAGATTTTTCAACCTTGAATAATCCTTCGGCTCCATCGATTACATGGGGGGAACAAGCAGGGCAAAATTATGTGGTACAAGAAGAAGACCTGGCAGTTATTATATATACCTCAGGCACTACCGGCAACTCCAAAGGAGTAATGCTGTCCCATAAAAACATTGTTTTCAATGCCTGGCAAAGCGGGCTGGTTCAATCCATAAGCGAAAACGACCGTTTTTTATCCATTCTCCCCCTTTCACATACCTATGAGAACACCATCGGCCTTATTTTGCCGGTGATGTATGGGGCCCATATTTTTTATCTTTCAAAACCCCCGAGCCCGGCTATCATGCTACCGGCCCTGAAAAAAGTACGTCCGACCATTATGCTCACCGTTCCGCTGATCATCGAAAAGATCTATAAATCAAAGATCCTTCCGGTTATCACCAAAAACAAATTCACCCGTCATATATACGCTGTAGGGTTCTTGCGCAAGGGGCTTAACTTATTGGTAGGCCGGAAGCTGAAAAAAACCTTTGGCGGGAAGCTCAAGTTTTTCGGCATAGGAGGCGCTAAACTAAATGGAGTGGTGGAACAATTTCTTATAGATGCAAAATTCCCATATGCCATTGGGTACGGGCTTACAGAAACCTCTCCCCTGGCCGCCGGCCTGAATCCTTCCACCGTTCGCTGGCAATCTACCGGCCCAAGCATTCGCGACGGGCAAATTAAAATCCATAAGCCCGATCCTGTAAGCCGGGAAGGGGAAATATGGGTAAAAGGGCCCCATGTGATGCAAGGATACTACAAAAACCCGGAAAAGACTCGAGAAGTGATGAGCGATGATGGATGGTTTAAAACCGGAGACCTGGGGATAATAGACCAGGATGGATTTTTGTATATCAAAGGGCGCCTGAAAAACCTGATCGTTGGATCGAGCGGAGAAAACATCTACCCGGAAGAAATCGAAGCTATTATCAATAATTTTAATCATGTTTTAGAATCCGTTGTATTTCAGGAAAAAGGAAAACTCGTTGCCCTGGTATATTTTAACCATGAAGAACTCAAAGAAAAATACCAGCACCTTAAAGAAGGCATTGAAAGTTATATTGAAGCCCGGAAAAGTGAACTCCGCCAAGAACTGCTGAAGTATGTAAACAGCCGTGTCAACAAATTCTCAAAGCTACAACTGATCACGGTACATCAAGAACCGTTCAAAAAAACAGCAACCCACAAGATCAAACGCTTTCTCTACACTGGTTAATTGAGCAGATCCAGACTGTTCTAACAATGAGCCCCGTATCAGGAATTATGCATTTTTTTGGTCTGTTCCTGAAAATTTGGTATTAATATTTTAATTCATTACTTTTGCAGCCGCAAATAATCAGGAGGTTTTATGAAGGGATATTGGAATCAATTCGTGATCCCTTTCAAAGGGATGAAGGAAGGAAAGCACAATTTTGTTTTTGATATTAATAAAACGTTCTTTGAAGGCTTTGAACATTCCCTGCTGGAGGAGGGACAGGTAACAGTCCATATGGAACTGGACCGGCAAAAGCATATGTTGGTGTTTCGCTTTGAAATCAAAGGCTCTATTAACTTAGCCTGCGACCGTTGTCTTGAGCGCTACAATCAGCATATAGAAGGCCGGCAGGTATTTATCGCCAAGTTTTCCGACTTTGACCAATCGGATTCCGACAATGAGGAGGTGACTATTTTGCCGGAAGATGCCCATGAGTATGATGTAAGTCATCAGATATATGAATACATCAATTTGCTTTTGCCTATAAAACATGTGCATGAACATCAAAGCGAATGTAAGCAGGAAATGATCAACAAAATAGAAGAAGAAAACAATCCCAATAATGAAGAGAAGGTAGTTGATGAGCGTTGGAAAGCGCTCGAAGAACTTAAAAAGAAAATGAAAAACAATTAATACAAATAGCCATGGCACATCCAAAACGAAAAACATCAAAAACCCGAAGAGATAAACGGAGAACTCACTACAAGGCAACTGCTCCCACGGTAATGAGCTGCCAGAACTGTGGGGCTCCGGTACTGTATCACCGTGTTTGCAACGAATGTGGTTATTATAAAGGCATCAAAGTGATCGAAACAAGAGAAGATATTATATAAGCCATCATTAAACAAGCTTTCGGTTATGATTATTGGTATAGATGCTATGGGCGGCGATCATGCACCTTCTGCGGTTGTAGAAGGTGCCGTTGAAGCAGAAAAAGTACTTGAGGCAGGAGACCATATATTATTGATTGGCGACAAAGAAAAGATCATTTCCCTGCTAAAAGCCCATGATTACTCCGGATCTATCATCAAAATAAAGCATGCTGCTGAATTGATTGCCATGGATGACCAGCCTACACGCTCGTTTTCCGAAAAGCCCGATTCCAGCATGAACATGGGTTTCCAGCTATTGAAGAATGGAAAGATCGATAGCTTTTCCAGTGCCGGCAACACCGGCGTAATGCTGGTGGGGTCTTTCTATGAAATAGGTGTGATCAAAGGACTGATCAGACCTACGACCACGGCAGTTATCCCAAAAGAAAACGGCGGAAACACGATCTTGCTTGACGTAGGAACCAACCCCGACGTAAAACCTGATGTGCTTAACCAGTTTGCCGTGCTTGGAGCATTGTATGCTACCTGTCTTTTTAATATCCCCAAACCCAAAGTCAGTTTGCTTAACATCGGCAGTGAAGATAAAAAAGGCAATATCCTTTGCCAGTCAACCTTTCCCCTGCTCACCGAAAACAAAGAGATCAACTTTATCGGGAATATAGAAGGCAGGGATATTTTCAGCGATAAATCCGATGTCATTGTCTGTGACGGATTCACCGGAAATGTCGTGCTGAAACAACTGGAAGCTGTACACCAAATCATGGACAAACGCACGCCCAATGATGAATTTATACAACGGTTGAATTTTGAGAATTTTGGCGCTACTCCCGTCCTTGGCATCAACAAACCCGTGCTTATCGGGCATGGGATATCCGGGGCGAAAGCTTTTAAAAATATGATCCTCTCATCCAAAAAACTTTTTAACGCCAAATTGAAAGATAAGATCTGCGAAAAACTAACAAAAAATATAGTGCTGTGATTTTTTATCCTTATTGAAATACCCCTAAAATAATGATGATGGAGCGTCCTTTCATTAGTAGTAGAATAGCAACGTTAACGTTCTGTTCCATATTCGCGGAATCGCTCATATTATAATTTAATCAAATTAACCCCACATGAAAAAACTCAAAGCAGCAATAAAAGGAATAGGAGGTTATCTGCCTGAATATTTGCTTACCAATGAGGAGCTAAGTAAAATGGTAGATACTTCAGATGAGTGGATCATGACACGCATTGGGATAAAGACCAGGCACATCCTCAAAGAGAAAGGCAAAGGGACTTCCGACCTGGCCGTCCCGGCCATCCAGGAGCTTTTCCAAAAAACCCATACCCAGCCCGACGAGATTGACCTTTTAATCTGTGCCACTGTGACCCCCGACCATCAGTTTCCGGCCACGGCAAATATCATCAGTGATAAACTGGGCATACGCAATGCTTTTTCGTACGACCTGAATGCAGGCTGCTCGGGGTTTTTATATGCCCTGGAAACAGCTTCCCGCTTTATAGAATCCGGAAAGTTCAAAAAAGTGATCGTAGTAGGTGCCGAAAAAATGTCGTCGATTGTAGATTATACCGACAGAAGCACCTGCCCGATCTTTGGCGATGGCGCCGGTGCCGTATTGCTGGAACCTACCGAAGAGGAAAATGGCATTATCGACTCGCAGCTCCAAAGCGACGGTTTTGGAAGGATCCATCTGCACCAGAAAGCAGGAGGCTCCGTGATGCCGGCTTCTGAAGAAACTGTAAAAAACAGGCTGCACTTTATCTATCAGGAAGGACAACCGGTATTTAAATCCGCCGTTGCCAATATGGCCGATTCCTCAGTGAAAATGATGGAAAAGCATAATATCACCCCTGCGGAACTGGACTGGCTGGTGCCACACCAGGCGAATATGAGAATCATCGAAGCAACTGCCCGGCGCATGGGTATCAAAAAAGAGCAGGTGATGATCAATATCCAAAACTATGGAAATACCACCGCCGCCACTCTACCGCTATGCCTGTGGGATTATGAAAAATATCTTAAACCGGGTGACCAGCTTATCCTGGCTACCTTTGGAGCAGGATTTACCTGGGGGACGATGTATCTCAAATGGGCCTACGAGGGAGCCAAAACCGGAAAATAATTTGCGCCTGCCCGAAACCCCGCCCCACACACATTCCGAAAATCAAATCTAAAAAAAGTGCATCCGTATGATACGAATGCACTTTCACCCATTTCTGCAGACTTATTCTATTATCGTCATCTCTTCCAGTAAGTGGTCAGCTCCGGCAAACTTATCAATGATAAACAAGCAATACCGGATATCCAGGGAAATATTCCGGCACTGATCCGGATCATACATCAAATCACTCATGGTCCCTTCCCAGTTCCTGTCAAAGTTCAGGCCTATCAGCTCGCCTTCCGCATTGATCACCGGGCTGCCGGAATTACCGCCCGAGGTATGATTAGAAGCAATAAAACAGGTACGCAAGCTGCCGTCCTCTGCCGCATAACGACCGTAATCCTTCGCCTCATAAAGCGCTTTCAGCTTATCAGGCGCCTTATAATCATGGGCTCCCGTGGCAATTTTTTCAAATACCCCGTGCAGCGTAGTATAATGACGATAGGTTACCGCATTGCGCGGCTTATAACTATCCACCTTCCCATAGGTGATCCGCAGGGTAGAATTTGCATCCGGATAAAAGTATTCATCGTCCTTCTTCTTCATCAGGCCCTCAAGGTATACACGATACAAGCTGTCCAGCTCCTCATTGAGCGAATCCCTGACAGGCTTGACACCCTGAAAATAGGAAGCATATATGCTGCCCGACAAACGGTACACCGGATCATCAGTGATATCCTCTTTATCCTCTTCTGAACCACTATACCTGTTCAAAAAACTTTCCACATCTTCCATCGATGTCATAAATGATTCCCTGAAAATCGCCCGGGCATAGCTGTGGAAATCGCCCTCATAATCTTTTTCCACCATAGAAAATACGGCCGGGTGAAACTGCTCTTCAACATCTTCAAGATAATATACATAAAGTTCCCCCAACACTTCACGGTCAATTGGCTGATGGTAATCATCAAAAAAGTTTTCTGCACTCTTTAACAACTCTTCCCTAACATCTGCGATCTCATCATCTGATTCTACACTTAGCAATTTGTTAAAATTTTGTGCAAACCGAACGATCTCCACAGCCAGACCGGCTTCCAGAAAATAGTCAAAGGCTATATTATAAGGGGTTAGCTCCTGATAAAGCTCGCCAAATGCAGAAATAAGACTCCCGTACCGCTTGTTACGCTCCTGTTTTTCAGCAGCCCATTGATTAAATTCCTCCTGCTGCTTTTCTTTAATCTCAATGGCATTTAAACGATGTATTCCCCGGTTTTCCCCCTGGAATTTTTTGTAAAAATTGGCTACCCTGGCATGCTTGGCAGAATACTGTATCCGGATCTCATTATCTTCTTCCATATAAGAATCCATGATATCCAAACGCTTTCCGCGTAGCATAATGCGCTTTGGATTCTCTTTGTTGATGATCATGTCGATGGCATGAGAAGTAACATATTGCTGGGTGCTGCCCGGGTACCCAAACACAAAAGTAAAATCATCTTTTTTATATCCTTTAATAGACAAAGGCAAATGCTTCAGGGGCTTATACGGCTTGTTGTCTTCCGAATATGCCGCCGGCTCGTTATCCTTTCCCGCATACACGCGAAAAAGCGAAAAATCGCCGGTGTGCCTGGGCCACATCCAGTTATCCGTATCCCCACCAAACTTTCCGATAGATGAAGGAGGTGCTCCTACTAAACGCACGTCTTTAAATGTTTCTGTAACAAACATAAAATACTGATTGCCATAGTAAAACGGCTCAATGCTGGCCTCATAATGAGTGCCTTCCGTTGCTTTGTCACTAAGCTTGCTGATCCGCTCACTAATAACCGACTGACGCTCCTCCTGGCTGAGCCCGGGATCCAAATCTTTCAAAATAACCTCTGAAACATCCTCCATATAGATCAAGCGCGTGGCTACCAACCCCTCATTAGGCAGTTCTTCCTCAAAATTCTCCGCCCAAAACCCCTCACTGAGATAATCATTGTCTACCGTACTATGAGATTGTATATTGCCATAACCACAATGATGATTCGTAAGGATCAATCCTTTATCGGAAATAAACTGAGCCGTACATCCACCCCCGAAACGTAAAATGGCATCCTTGAGACTGGCATTATTAACATTGTATATGTCTTCTGCCGTGATCTTCATCCCCATCTCCTGCATCTCTTCTTCGTTATACTTTTCAAGTAATAACGGTATCCACATTCCTTCCTTTGATATAGCCTGATTAACAAGGCCAAGGAAAAATATAGCGATCCATAAATATTGTTTTCTCATAGCGTTAAATTTTTATATATTACTTACTTCCTTTTCTTTATGATCCTTTGTTTCGAGCTGCGCCCATTTATGCTCCTTTGTTGAATCGTGGATCTGTTGGATCGGTTCCACCTTTGTTTGGCTTCGTTCGCCGCCTCGCATCAACGCATCAGGTGCTGTTTTGCCTGTTCCCGGCAGCTGCCGGGACGCCCGTCGCTTTTAATCAGCCCCCGGTGTATCGCTGAATTTGGCATGGAGGGTTGGGCTGTCAACTTTCGGTATGTTTTTAAAAGCATACCCGGTTCATGTTGCCTCATTGAGTCTGGCCTAAAATCCCAACAGCTATTCCACCCGGTGAAAACCAGGGTTCCCTCATCCATAAAGCCTGGCTGATTTTCAACAGCTCCCTTCAGGGGCCGGGGCAAAAAGCGGCTGAAAATCAAATGCCCATATTAGACCGGACGCTTCATTTTTTACTTCATTGCAATACATTCAATCTCTACCATTGCTTTCAGCGGAAGCTGAACGACACCAAAAGCCGCCCTCGCCGGAGGATGCTGGGGAAAAAACTCAGCATACACCTTGTTCATATCTGCAAAATTATCCATATCGGCCAGCAGGCAGGTACACTTTACAATATCTTCATACGTGTATCCGGCCTCCTCCAATATCGCTCCGATATTCTTCATCACCTGTTCGGTTTGCTCTTCTATCCCGCCTTCAACGAGCTTCCCGGTATCCGGGTCCACAGGCACCTGCCCGGAAATAAATAGAAGCCCGCCTTTTTGAACAGCCTGGTTGTAAGGACCTATGGCAGCAGCGGCTTTGTCTGTCTTAATGATATGCTTCATAATGCTTTATGGTTTTATATTGGCTGATAATTTGCTGTAAAATTACAAAAAAGGATGATCCCGGCAAAGGGATTTAACGTTTTGACAATGCGATTTCCAAATTATGCGCTTCAGGCTCTCCATTTATTTTTACTTTTGTTTCATGGTTCAGTCGTTAAGTGTCGAGATTATACTACTTATTGTTTTAGTAGGGTTTGTATCCGGTTACATAAATACGCTGGCAGGGAGCGGCTCTCTGATCACCCTGCCGTTATTGATCTTTTTAGGTTTGCCGGCCAATGTAGCCAATGGCACAAACCGTATCGCCATTTTTCTTCAAAATATAGTAGGAGTTGGAAGCTTTTACCAACAGAAGCAATTGAATTTCAAAACAGATGGTTTGCTGGCCATTCCGGCTATTCTGGGGGCATTGTTCGGAGCTTCTATAGCGGCCGACCTGGATGAGGCGCTGATGGAAAAAGTTATCGGACTGATCATTATTGGCATGCTTATCCTTCTGCTTCTCAAACCCAATCAGTTTTTAAAGCCCGGGAAGAAGAAAAGGCAGCGTCCGCGCTGGTATTCGTATATTATCTTTTTCGCGATCGGGATATACGGCGGTTTCATACAGGCCGGTGCAGGCTTGTTTATCCTGATGGGCCTGTCGCTGAGTGCCGGTTACGACCTGGTACGCGCCAATGCCGTAAAGCTGCTGATCGTATTGGTCTATACCCCTTTTGCACTGTATATCTTTTTTATTAACGAACAGGTCCATCTGGTGGCTGGCCTGATCTTAGCTGCCGGCAGTATGGGAGGCGCTTTGCTGGCATCACGTATGGCCGTCAAACACGGCGCCGGATTTGTCCGATACGTGCTGCTGGCCATCATGCTGTTCTCCGCCATTAAACTGCTGTTCTTCTGAAAAAAACTCAAAATCCAAAGACGCCGTGGTAGAGACGCAATGCATTGCGTCTCTACCACGGCGTCATCGCCACAACCCTGGTACAAACCCATCGTGCAATCCCGGCGTAATCGCCACAATCCTGGTACAAACCCACCGTGCAACCCCACGTAACCGCCCCAATCCCGCCAAAACACACCGAAACCCTCAAACCCGTTGCCACGATCCTATTTCCGAAATCATAAGAAATATCGGCCGATACGCAATTCTATCATCAACAATCCCAAAAATTGGGATGATGGGAAATATGATAGGTTGTACAAAAGGCACCGGATGACCTGCAGATTTTTTAGAATTCCGTAAAATATTGTATATTTATAAACTGAAACCAGAAATGATTGCAGAACTGCATTTTAGATGATCTAAAAAAGGCTATAGAATAATGAATGAAGAAAAAAACATTAGCATTTACAATACTGCTGATGGTTGGCTTATACAAAAAGCAGTTGCAAAATTGTTTGGCGGTAAAAGTGCCTGCCATTTTAAAGCATTTGCAAAATATTTTTGAAAATATTGAATTGGAAGAAAATTCAGTTGTTTCCATTTTGGAAAAAACTGCTGCTAAAGGCAAAAATTATCAGGTAAAATATTATAATCTTGATGCCATTATGTTAGTAGGTTACCGGGTAAATTCCCGACAGGCTACGCAGTTCAGAATTTGAGCAACAACGCAGATATCGGACATTATGGACAAACACTAATAAACAATTTGTGACCTCAAAAACAAGCAAGAGTTATGAATGAACTTCAACCAATAGAATCGCCTATAACGAATAAAATTTATCGTATTCGCGGAATGCCGGTGATGCTGGATTTTGATCTGGCTGAAATGTATGGTGTCGAAAACAAAGTATTGAAACAACAGGTCAGAAGGAATATAGATAGGTTTCCGGGAGATTTTTTATTTGAACTGACTAAAGATGAATGGAATTCTCTAAGGTCACAATTTGTGACCTTAAAGAATAAAGGTCGTGGAGAACATTCAAAATATGCTCCTTTTGCGTTCACTGAGCAGGGTGTGGCTATGCTTTCCAGCATATTGAGAAGCAAACAGGCCATTGATGTCAATATTCAGATTATGCGCGTATTTGTGAAAATGCGAAGTCTGATTGCCTCTAATGCGGAGATCCTTGAAAAGATAGAAAAACTGGAAGCCACAGAAGAAGAGCAAAACGCACATATCCGCAGAATATATGAAATTATTAAAGAGCTTATTGAACCAAACTATAAGAATCGTAAAAAGATTGGGTATAAGAGACAATGATTAGAAAAGAAACAGCCTGGCATTTTGGCCGTTCAGTCTAACCAACAAACCCGCCACGAACAACGTGTAAACACGATATATCATATGGATCGGCATTAATCGCCGTGGGGAACGGGATGTAATCGACGTTGTAATTGGACATAACCTATGATTCGGCGTAAATCGCCGTGGGGAATGGGATGCAACCGATGTGGTAATTTGATATAACGTATAATTTGGCCGCAATCGCCGTAGAGACGCAATGCCATTGCCCCGCCGTACAACGACCACAAACCGCACCGCAACCGCCACGTAACCAACGCAAAACGCCAC
>JAWOBQ010000280.1:0-4808 GCA_046484255.1 Bacteroidales bacterium
AAAAAATAGCTCAGATCGGCAATGTGGTTATAGAAGATGAGGTAGAGATTGGTGCGAATACGACCATAGACCGTGCGACTATGGGAGCTACGTTTATCCGTAAAGGGGTGAAACTTGATAATTTGATACAGGTAGCGCATAATGCAGAGATCGATGAGAATACGGTGATCGCTGCGCTTTCCGGCATCTCCGGATCAACGAAGATCGGAAAAAATTGTATGATCGGAGGGCAAGTAGGAGTCGTAGGGCATCTCCAAATTGCAGATGAAGTGCGTATAGGGGCACAAGCCGGGGTCGGCTCATCAATCAAAACGAAAGGATTTACAGCATTGGGATCGCCGGCAATAGATTATAGTAATTATAAAAAATCATATGTCCATTTTAAAAATTTGCAAAACCTTGTAAATAGAGTATCAGCATTGGAAAATGAAATTCAGAAAAAAAGTTCCGGAAATAAAGGGAAGCCCTGATGAAAAAGACATAAATATCAAGCCTATGACAGATAAACAAAAAACCATACAAAAAAATGCTTCAATAAGTGGGGTGGGCTTGCATTCCGGCCGTGATGTGACAATTACTTTTAAGCCCGCACCCGAAGGTCATGGATATAAATTTTTGCGTACCGACCTGAAGGGTAAACCCGTGGTTGAAGCTTTGGTGGATTATGTTTCGGATACTACCCGTGGTACTACGCTGGAGAAAAACGGGGTGAGGGTAGGAACGGTGGAGCATGTTTTAGCGGCGATGCTGGGACTTGAGATTGATAATATCATTATGGAGCTGGATGGGCCGGAAGTACCTATTATGGATGGCAGTTCACGCTATTTTGTGGAAGCTTTGCTTGAAGCCGGGATAGAACAGCAGAAAGCCGACCGCTTATATTATGAGATTAATGAGGCTTTGGAATACCATCTGGAGGATAAAGACTCTGAAATTATTGCTGTGCCCGCTGATAAGTTTTGTATTTCCAGTATGATCGACTATGATACCAATGTGCTGAAAGTGCAGCATGCCCGGCTTGATGATCTGAAAGAGTTTAAAGAGAGTTTCTCTAAAGCCAGGACCTTTGTGTTTTTACATGAGCTGGAATTTCTGTTTAGCCAGGAACATTTAATACGCGGAGGGAACCTGAATAATGCGATCGTTTTTGTGGATAAAAAGATCAGCCAGAAAGAACTGGATAATATAGCAGAAAAACTGGGGCGGGAAAGTGTCAGTGTGATGGATGAAGGCATCCTTAGTAATCTGGTGTTGAATTATCATAATGAACCGGCCCGTCACAAGCTGCTTGATCTTATGGGAGACCTGGCTTTGATCGGAAGACCTTTAAAAGGGTATATCATGGCAAAGCGCCCCGGGCATAAAACGAATGTGGGTTTCGCCAGCTTAGTCAGGAAAAAAATTTATAAACAGGCCCAGCAAAAAAGCAAGCAGGCTCCCAAAGTGAATTGGTCAAAACCTCCCTTATATGATATCAATAAGATTAAAGGCATTTTACCGCATCGCTCACCTTTTCTGTTGATTGACAGAGTGTATGATATTGATGAGGACCAGGTGATAGGCATGAAGAATGTGACTATGAATGAGCCGTTTTTTGCGGGGCATTTTCCGGAAGAGCCTGTAATGCCCGGCGTTTTGCAAATTGAAGCTATGGCACAGGCTGGTGGAATACTTGCCTTGCATCAGGTAGATAATCCGCAGGAGTATAGCACATATTTTTTGAAAATTGATAAAGTTAGATTCAGGAAAAAAGTAATCCCTGGAGATACACTTGTCTTTAAGCTGAAACTGGTATCACCTATCCGTCGAGGGCTTTGCCATATGGAAGGAAAAGCATTTGTCGGGGATACGGTGGTTACAGAAGCAGATCTGTTGGCTCAAATAACCAAAAAATAATTGATCAATAGTAATATGAACCAACCATTGGCATATGTCCATCCGGAGGCTAAAATAGCTGATAATGTGGTGATTGAACCGTTTGTCACCATACAAAAGGATGTGGAAGTGGGCGCAGGAACCTGGTTGGGCTCCAATTCCACGATTATGGAAGGAGCCAGGATTGGGAAAAATAATAAGATATTTCCCGGTGCGGTAATCGCTGCAATACCTCAGGATTTGAAGTTCAAGGGGGAAAAAACCTTTGTTAAAATTGGGGATAATAATATAATCCGGGAGTTTGTTACCATAAACCGTGGGACAAAAGCCAATAACGAAACGGTTATAGGAAATAATAACCTGATCATGGCTTATGTGCACCTGGCTCACGACTGTATTGTAAATGATAATTGCATTTTAGCGAATAACGTGGCCCTGGCCGGGCATATCGAAATCATGAACTGGGCGATTATCGGCGGTCAGGTAGCGGTACATCAGTTTGTAAATATAGGCACTCACAGTTTTATTTCCGGAGGTACGCTTGTAAGAAAAGATGTGCCTCCATTTACCAAGGCTGCACGGGAACCCATATCCTATGCGGGTATTAATTCTATTGGTTTGAGAAGAAGAGGGTACGCCCCGGAAGCCATTAACCAGATTCAGGATATTTACCGGCATATATACTTGCGCCATATGAACGTAAGCCAGGCGATGGAATATATTGAGGCTGAAATTCCTGCTACTCCGGAGCGTGATGAGATCCTTTCTTTTATCCAGAATTCCAGCCGTGGCGTAATGAGGGGACCTGTTATGCGCCGGGTAAATCATTAAGGGCATACCCCGGTATCTTTGTTTCGATTCTACAGTTTCGCTTTGCCGACTTGCAAATGATAAGTCCGGTCTGAAAACACTAAATGTATCACAGCCGCTAAATACCAGCTTTACCGCAACCCTAAAGGGAGGCTGATTTTCAGCGGCTTCACCCTTTAGGGTTCGGGGTAAACCGCTGAAAATCAAATGTGGTCTTTTTAGACTGGACTTAATGATGCATTCCAGACTTTTTTTTCAGCAGAGCCCTTTTTCCTGTTGGAACACGTTTGTTCTGTGGGCAGCCCCTGGGATTGTAACGGCAGCTTCTCACCCCAGAACCTTTCGCGTTATAATCTTGACATTGCCTATGCTGTTCCCGGCTGTAGTTTAGAATTCCCAGGAAACACCCAGGGAAGGCATCAGCGGGAGTTGGTCTACACGTTCTCCGCTTATACGGTCGATATAGAAAATGTTTTGTCTGTTGTAAGCATTGGTAACGTTTGCTTTAACTTTTATTACCGAGTTTGTTGAGGGGAAAAATTTGCGGGTCACCCCCAGATCAAGCCGGTGATAGGTAGGAAAACGCTTACTGTTAATGTCTCCGTAAAAGATAGTAAACTCTCCGTTATCCCTGGTGTAGTCGCTGTGGATGCCATCTTCAAATGTAACTTTTGGGTAATATCCTGCGCTGGGCGTGAATGGGAATCCGGAACCAAAATTCCAGCGGCCGTTTACTTCCCAGTTCAAGTCTTTGCCCAACTTATAACTTCCGACCAGATTAACATTATGACGGCGATCGTAATGGGGATGATAATTCGTGAAATTATCAAATTTTTCCACATACCCCAGAGAATAAACAGCCCAGAGATATACCCTGAGGTCGGTGTATTTCATGGTAAGATCAAGGCCTTTAGCCGTACCACTCTCTACAATAAAGTCCTTTTTCAAATAATCTTCCTTATCCTTGTATTCAGGAGTGTCACTATATATCTTGTTTCTGTTCAGGTTGGATAACTGGGAAAAGTTTTTATAGTATCCTTCCAGGTTCATGGTAATTTTATTTGTAAGGTCTACTTCCGCTCCCACAACCAGGTGTTGAGCTTTTTGGAGTTTTGAGAGCACATCTTCCCCCCGGAATTCTGAGGGTAAGTTATCAGGACCTGATACAAAGCCATAAAAGAGATTCACCACGTCCCGGTCGTATTTTGTGCTGATAAGGTTTTGCGTATAATATCCCCCTGCCAGTTTCAGCCGCAAAAAATCCGTTACATTATATTTGGCTGCAATTCTCGGTTCAGGCGAGAACTCAGACAAGGAGCCGTAGTAATGGGCCCGGAAGCTGGGTTCTAAAATCAAATCTCCCAGGTTCATTTTATACACCAAAAATCCTGAAAGTTCCGTGGTATTATTGATCTGTTGTATCTTCCGGTTAATGCTGTTATAGAATTCCAGGCTTGTTTCAAACCCTTGCATCGCGATGCCGTATTTTAGCTGATCTTTCCCGAAAAAATAAGTAAAGTTCAGCCCGAGGTTAAAACCGTTAATACCACTGTTGCGGGGATTTACATCGGGGGTTTTCTGGCTTATATTATACTCTGAATAGGCGAAGTTGCCGTCTATCAGCGCATCCGTTCCGGCCGGAACCAAAACAAAATGGGTTCCTCCTCCGCTGTTGGTCCAGTCATACTCACTAATGCCTTTATAAAGAACGTTGTCGGAAAAATTGAAGCCAAATACATCCACTTTACTTCCGTTTCCTCCACTAAATGAAAACTTACCGTATAAATCGGTGTAATTAAAGGGAAGGCCGTCCTCGTCAACGTAATTATAAAGAACTTCTGAGGATTCTTCCAAAAGAGATCGCTTGGCTGATATAATAAATGATGAGCTGGATACGGTGGTGTCAGTTTGTTTTTTCACGGGGCCTTCAAAAAGTGCTTTTGCCTGAAACGGGCTGGTGGAAAGTTTTACCCTGCTTTCTCTTTTGTTTCCATCACGGGTTGTAATATCCATGATGGATGAAATTCGCCCTCCGTGTTCAGCATTGAATCCACCGGTGTGTACATCTGCATTACGGAGAATATCCGTATCGAAAACAGAAAAAAGACCTATAGAATGGAAAG
>JAWOBQ010000078.1:0-2548 GCA_046484255.1 Bacteroidales bacterium
GGCAGGGGGCAGAATTACAAATACAGATCGCGTTCGCCTTGTTTAATACCCTCGATCCGCTTGCGGATTTCGGGAACATTTTTCTGATTATTGTCTTCCAGTTCTTTAAGATTTTTCTCAATCACTTTCCAGCCTTTTTCTTTAGTTTCTTCCCTGGCATAATCTTGCAGATATTCCGCCAGTGTAAGGATAGCATTCGGTGTACAATACCGTTTAATAAAACCGGGTACGGAAAACTCCATAAAATGCTCCCCTGTTCTTCCCAGCCTGTAACATGCAGTACAAAATGAAGGCAGGTATCCATTTTCCAGCAGTTCATCAATGATCTCATTAAGCGAGCGATTGTCATTGATCATAAACTGTTCTTTGTTCAGGTCTTGCTCTTCATTAAGCGAGTTTTTATAGGATCCCAGTTCCAGTTTTGTTCCTCCGTCAATTTGGGAAACGCCAAAGCGCATTACCTCGCTTCGAACATCAGCATTTTCCCGTGCAGTTAGGATAAGGCCGGTATAGGGCACGGCCAGCCTCAGGATAGCGATCAGCCGGGTAAATATCTCATCATCCACCATATACTTATCAGAGATCCCAATAGAAGCAGCATCCTGTATCCTTGGGAACGAAATAGTATGGGGGCCTACATTATAGCAAGCTTCTAAATGGTTAGCATGCCGTACCAAAGCCAGGGTTTCAAAGCGCCAATCGTATAAGCCGAACAAAGCACCGATCCCCACATCATCAAGCCCGGCTTCCTGGGCCCGGTCTAAGGCGGTAAGACGGTAATTATAATCCTTTTTCTTTCCTCCCAGGTGATACTGTTTATAAACTTCCGGATGATAGGTTTCCTGAAAAACTTGATAGGTCCCGATACCGGAATCCAAAACTTTCCGAAACCCTTCGATCTCCAGGGGTGCAGCATTTATATTTACACGACGGATCTCCCCGTTCCCTTTTTTAACACTATAAACCGTTTGTACCGTATGGGCAATATAGTCCGCATCATAATCAGGATGCTCTCCATAAACAAGGATCAGGCGTTTTTGGCCGTTATCTTCCAAAGCTTCTACTTCTGAAATAATCTCACGATCGTCCAGTGTTTTGCGTACCGCCTCCTTATTACTGACACGAAAACCACAATATTGACAATCATTGGTGCATTTATTCCCAATATAAAGGGGAGCAAACAAGACTATCCGGTTCCCGTAAATTTTTTGCTTAAGCTGATGAGCACCCTCCTTGATCTCCTCCACTAATTCCGGGTCGGTGGCTGCAACCAATGATGCTGTATCTTCCAGGGTTAAACGTTCTTTATTTAATGACTTTGCAATGATCGAACGCAGCCGTTGTTTATCCGGTTGTGCTTTATCAATATAATCCCATATCTCTTCCGCATCTAGGAAAGGCTGCATCCGTTTATCCGGGATCCGGTATCTCTCTGGCTTAAATTGCATATGTATGATGTTAGATCCTTGTATTTACGTATATGTATTCAATTATTCTCTGATCCCCAGTCATTTTATGAGTCCGGTCTAAAAGCACTAAATTTATCACAGCCGCTGAAAATCAAATGTGCCCTTTTTAGACTGGACTCATATATATTTTTATCCCTTTTTTGAATCTGCTCTAATAACTCAAAAACTATTCCAGCCGCTGAAGACCAAAAATGCCCTTTTTAGACCAAACTCTATATTTGTTTGATAAAAACATACACAGATCATATTTCAAAATCCGCTCCATTCTTCTCGCTTTCCGTATTTTTCAACAATGCGGACTTTACACTGACTCCTCTAAGCCGGCCCAATTTCCCTGTAAGCGAACCGAGGCTATCAACATCACCATAAATCACAAGCGAGATCAGGCTGATCTCCTTGTCTTTGTTGAAAAACGGGATGCCCTGCCGGCCTATGACAATATCCGAGTGTTCAGAGATCATCTGGTTGAGCCCTGCTATCACTTGCTTATCCCTTACCAAAATGATTACTGTGCCTATTCTCTTGTCCATCAGGTCAACCTCCGGTCAGACTGTTTTTTAGAAACCTTGAAGCAAATAAATCCACTTCGCAGTTATGAGCGTTATTGAATTCACAAAAGTACAAGATAAATAATGAATCTCCAAATTTATTTATAGATCCCGGCGCTTGGAACACACTGGCTTTCCCTTTATATAAGCAAGGACCATAGGGATCTACCATTCTATTCAGCAGGGCATTAAACAGTACCCCTTCCGTATTGCGACCTGACATCTGAAATGGTCCTTATCAGGATTTCCTTACAGATGTTCTTTGCTGCAATAATACTTTTTTCCCAAACCCTAAAGGGTGAAGCCGCTGAAAATCATCCACCTTTTAGGGATGGGGTAAAGTTGATTTTTAGCGGCTGTGATAAATTTTGTGATTTCAGGCCGGGCTCAAATATATATTAGCAGTTTTTTCATCAAAAAGTTGGATATTACAAAAAGACCTTCTATTTTTGTCGCCGGTTTATGGTGAAAAGATCTGCATCCGCCGGATCTTTTCTGAAAAGGGAACCGGGTGAGAATCCCGGACAGTAC
>JAWOBQ010000214.1:0-14559 GCA_046484255.1 Bacteroidales bacterium
AGTGTTTTTAGACCGGACTCAATAATCCTTCATCCTGATAAAACAACTCCCTGAAAAACCTTCTTACTGCTCTACAAAACTACCTGAAAATTCCAATTTGCTTTTCCTTTTTATCCATTTCGGTCTTTTTATTTAGTTTCTGTCTATAATGTCCGGGGTCGACGTTTCCCTTTTACAAGCTATTTGCCTTCCTTTTTCAATCGTCAGGGCCGGTTTTGATTAAAATTTTCTAAATAATCACTTGCGTTCAATATTGTTTTTCACTATCTTTGGAAATGATTTAAAAAATATCGATTTTTTTTTAATGTTATCATTATGGGCCGTTCATCTAAATACAGCTACGTGATTCATTTTCTATGTGCCGTTGTTATAACATTTGCATGCGCGAAAAAATATCCCGGAAAACATAAATCCCTGGGCAAGATGCCAGCCATTTTTGCAGAACACTATGATAAAAAGAGCCGTTTAGTTGAAAAAAAAAGGCTAACGCAAAGCATTGGAAAGACACTTGAAATAAAGAGTGAACTAAAAAAACTAAATCAAAAGACCCTCAAAGCTTACGAAAAGGAATATCATAAACTTTCTTTCCCTATCCCTCTTCCAACAGAAGGCAGGAAAGAATATAATGCATTTAAAATAAACAATGCCTATATATCAGACATCAGCCCCTCCGGAAGACTGAAAGTAACAATTGAAGGTATCGCCAAAAAAGATAATGTTTGTGTGTTTGCCTTTGCTCGCCTCAAAGATCAAAACAATTCAACAAATCATGAGCGGGGCTATCTGATATTTACCTTACCCACTTCTTATCAGGGGGATGTAAATACCAACCTTATCAAAAAGGGGGGGGAAATATATTTAAACGGTTTTTACAATTGTTCAAAAATCATGTCTCGCAATACAAAGCTGCAATTAATAAGTAAAGCTGAATTCTTCGAAGAGTAAATACAGGTGATGCATTAACGGTAAATATGTTTATGTTTTGTGCTTGCAGCCACTACCCATACCTTTTATATCTTATTGCATTATAAAGGCCAGAGCAGTTTTCCGGTCATTATTGGCAAAAGCACCAGTCAATACGGGGGCGGCCACATTGAAAAAGTGTGATCCGGACTGAAAAGGGGATATCCCAAGACGTAAACGCAAATAATATGCTTTCATGGGCTATCAGAAAAAATCTTAGCCTGAGGTTTTGATAAGAAACGGACAAGCCTGAACCTGAAAAAAGGGATCAAAATCTTTTGATCCCTTTTTTTACAGGTTCATTCTGAATTATTTACCTACTGATTATTAATTTTCTTGTAACAGTATGATCCTTTTTATTAATTATCAAATAATACAAGCCTTGCTTTTCATTGCTCAGATCAATGCTCATAAATTCCTTTTCTTCCATTATCGCTATTTCCTGTATCCGGCGTCCTTTAGCATCATATATAAAGAGAACGTCTTCCCGGCTAAATGCTGTTTCAATATTAAACAGACCCGTTCCGGGGTTAGGATATATTGTTACCGGATATTGTGCATGTTGTTCGATACTTCCTCCTTTATCAAACCCCAGTCGCATGGTATCCGAGGCCATACATCCATAGGAATCCATGACGGTAACAAACACATCAATAGTATCCAGTCCAATGCCTGAAGAATCCAGCGTAATAAATTGTGTTTTGGCTCCATTGAACCATGTATAGTCGTCAAAGCCGGGCCCGGCATCAAGCGTAATAAAAGAATTGGCATTTATTACAGTATCCGGGCCCAGATCGACCTGGGGATCTCTAACCTGAATAAATATATCATCGGAAGATGTACATCCGTTTAAATGGCCAGTCAGGGAGATCGAGATATCCTGTACGGCAATAATACTTATGGTATCTCCTGAGGCACCCGTAGACCATATATAGTTATTTGCGGAATTGTTTTGATCGGTCAGTTGGATCACCTGCCCTTTACAAACTACTGTATCTGTGCCAAGGAAGACATCCGGTAAAGGCTTTACACTGACCTTTTGCGTATCAGCATTCACACATCCCGCATCCGTTGTTACATGATATATGATATCCCAATTTCCCTGAGTTGCCACGGCCGGATCAAAAACATTCCCATTAACACCTTTGCCAAGAAATACGCCCCCACTGATATCAGGAGTTCCTGAAAGCGTATCGGGCGTTTCATCCATACAATATTCCGGTTTCAGCCCTGAAAAACTCACGTCGGGCACCGAATCAACCACTACGGTTCTTTGTTTAACGGCGGAACACCCATAAGAATTGGAGTACTGGTAGGATATCTGATGAGTTCCTGTACCGGCCGCCCCGGGAGAAAATGTATTTCCGCTCATCCCTGTACCACTGAATGTTCCACCGGGAGGAACCCCTGATAAGTTTATATCGGCAGCATCTTCACAATATGAAGCGGCCAGTCCATAAATATTCACTACGGGAACCGGATTTACTTCTACCTGCTGGCTCGTACTATCTGCACATCCGTTTGAATCAATTACCCAATAAGTGATATCATGAGTTCCTACGCCGGCACTGGCCGGATTAAACAGACTATCATTATTCATTCCTTTCCCCACAAAGAACCCTCCGCTTAGTTGCGGGGATAGTGAATCAACAGCTTCGTTCTCACAATAATCCGCTTGCAATCCGGAGAAAGAAGCATCCGGAAGCGAGTGCACTGAGATTGTTTTGGTTGTATCATTAGAACATCCGGATACATCTGTATAAGAATAGATTATCGAATGATCGCCTACTCCTGCGGCGGCAGGAGAAAACGTATTCCCTGTTACAGCGGGGCCACCAAAAGTACCCCCTGTGGGGTTACCTGTTAACGTTACACTTTGTTTATCGACACAATATCCGGAAGCCGTGAGGGAAAAATCCACTACCGGTAATGGGTTAACAGTAGTGCTTTGTGTGCTGGAGTTTGTGCAGCCATGAACATCCGTCACCGTATAGGTAATATCATGACTACCGTTTCCCGCAAGACCCGGATCAAAGGATGAAGCAGCTGCATCGATACCCGGCCCGCTAAAGGACCCTCCTGCAAGATTTGGTGAAAGCACATCTACAGGGTCATCTTCACAATAACTACTCTGAAGCCCACTAAACCCGGCATTGGGAAGAGCCCTGACCAGGGTTGAATGCGTTACGGATCCCGAACATCCATTGGCATCGGTATAGGAATATGTAATATTAATATTATTGCCTCCGGGCACGCTTCCCGGGTTAAATATGCTATCGGTCATTCCAAGTCCGGAAAATGAACCTCCCGATGGAGATCCGTTAAGGGTATCATACATATTTTCATTGCAATATTCGCTGTCCAATCCACTCAAGCTGACAACAGGATTTTGGTATATGGAAACTGTGTCACTGACCGAATTCTGACACCCACTGGCCGGGTCGGTGTATGTATAGATTACGGTATGGTCTCCTGCAGATAAGGCTGAAGGGTCTAATTGCGATGTGGTGATCCCATCAACAGTAAAGTCACCACCGGAAGGAGACCCCTGCAGGGTAAAAGCCGGTTCATTCTGGCAATAATCAGCATTCAGGTTATCTATTGAAACCACCGGCAGATCATAAACTGTGGTTGTTTGACTATCCGTATAACTGCAGGAATTTCCATCTACATAAGTAAATTCCACAGTATATGTCCCGGCTCCATAGGCTGCGGGATCGAAAGTGGACCCTGCCATTGGATTTCCATTAACCGTAAAACTTCCTCCGCTGGAAGGCGTAGTGCTTAACGAAGAAGGAGGATCATCGACACAATAATCCGCATCAAGGTTAGAAAATGAAACATTCGTAGCCGCAAATACGGTTGTTGATCTGGTTTTATGATTGGAACAGCCGTAAACGTCCGTGTAGGTATAGGTTATATTATGCGTGGCCCCATCAGTAGCAGCAGATGGAGAGAACGTAGTGGGTCCTGTCATTCCATTACCGGAAAATGCTCCTCCGGTAGGCGTGGGGCTAAGGGTTTGATCCGGATCGTTAGGGCAATATTCAGCCTGCAACCCTGAAAAATCCACAACAGGTGTGGGATGAATCGTTATTGTTGCATCACTTGTAGCATCCGGGTATCCGGGATATCCATGCGCCGTCAGCGTCAGGGTTACAGTTCCGTTAAGGGTATCGGCGGCACTGGGAAAATATGTGGGGCTAAGCGTGCTGGCATTAATAAAACTTCCCGAGCCGGAACTACTCCATGAAAGGGAATCATAGGACGTTGCCGAGGCTGTTGTCACCGTATAATTCTCTCCTGCACAAATGTCATCATCCCCTCCTGCATCAGCGGTAGGATAATTAACCGTCAAAAATGTTTTATAAATGGTATCATTTGTATTATTCTCATCCACACCTCCATTGGGGTCTGAACTCCATACCTTGATCGTATGGGAGCCTGAAGTAAAATTATGACTGCCTAACACAAAATCCGTATTTACAGAATCTTGAGCCATTGTACCACTCCAGGGAACCTGGGATGTAGAACCGCCGTCTATTTCATAGTTTAGGTTCAGATTATTCAGGACTGTCGTTCCCGCATTGATAAAGTCTACCGAAATATCTGAAGTCCCCGGACTCGTAGGCGTGTTTACCGCCAGCACTCCTGCATCAAGAGTTGCAACAGGGGGGCCGTAATAACCATCCACATAGAGCATATAAGCCGACTCATTGTTAAGCTTCCCATATTTGATGCAAATGTACTTGGTATTTGGCGGAAGGTCATTTTTGTAATGCAATTTCCAGACCTGATCGTCACCACTCTGTGTCGTCACTACAGGGCCATATGTAAAAGCCGAAGTATCGTTGGTAGTGGTCGACCACCCAAGTTGAAACTGGTCGCCACTGCCCTGGTTTTGCCTGTAATAAAAAGCAACCGAATCATTAGAGGAAGAAACATTTAAAGGAGGTGAAATTAAATATTGCGTGTAATTATAATTCGATACGAGACTATAAGAAGAAAAACGGAATACTTGTGAGCCCGCATAAGCAGTATCATAAGAAGGATTCGAACCATAATGGGGCGGCTGGTTAGGGTTCTGAGGGTCGATATGCATCATCTCATTATAATAAACCCCCAATTTTGGATTCGGATCAGCATAGATCATCTTCCATTGATCAGGAGGTGCATTGGGGGATTCGAAACTTTCTGCCACCTGTGCACTTGCAAACGATAGGCTTACTATATATATATATATCAAAAGCAAACCGGGTAAAAGTAAAAGTCTATTTTTCATTGTTTTAAAGTTTTATTGATCACATTTTACTAATCATTTACCAAAGAAAAATCAAATACCAGCCAGAGCGTTATCCAGCATATGAATAGTAATCCGATTATCTCTTCAATATTTTTCATTATGGTGTAAGTCTAAAAATACAAATCTTTTACAATCACTAAAAATCAAAAAAATGCTATTTTCAGACTGGCCTCATTATTTCAACTTACTAAAATATACAAAAAATTTGATTTTTGCAATTATGAGTCTGGTCTAAGAACACAAAAATAATTATCCCGCCTGAAAATCAGCTTTGCCTTTCTTTAAAAAATATCTGATTTTCAGTAGCTTTACCCTTTAAACTCCGGAAAAAAAGCCGCTAAAAACCAAATAGATTTTTTTTTCAGACCGTCCCCTATTATATAAACAGACAATCCATCACTACGATCCGTTTCATTATTTTAAATTAAGAGATAAAAAATTAATCTCTAAAAATAGTATTTATTTGTACGACAAAAACCCCTTCAGGTTTCTTTTTCTGTTCCTGATCTCAGCCTGATTCTCCAAAACACATAGGTTACCGGCTATAGTGGTTTTTAAGTATGCCAACCCTGTCAGGATTATTGAGGGACAAACCGTTTTTCATCCACCGGCACAAACTGGTCATTTTTCCTGTCGTAATGAAGGTAATATTTAGGTTTCATTTCCTTTTCCTTCATAGACACCTTAATATACTGGTTCATCAAAAAATCATACAGATAACGGGCATGAATTTGCCCGGCCTTTTTGATCCAATTTTTTACATCATCCAGATCCAGCTCATCTATTTTATATGAATATTTTACCTGTCCACTTAACTGGTTTTGGTGAAAAAAGCCATGCAGTTCATCCTTTACAGAAAGCTCTGTAAATAAGACCATTGGTTTATTTCCCTGCCCGTTAATTTTTTGAAATTCCACCCACGTATTCAAATACAGGCCGTTTAAACTATGCTCCTTAAAATATCGTTTACCTGCGAATGTTTCAGTATCATAATAAACATCCACAAATTCCTGAAGCTGGATTTGGGCAAAATCGAACACATAAGCATTCCCGGCAGAATCCCTGCTGAAATCATGAGGCAATGTATCAAAGTTCACATTTAATCCCAGCTTCTCAAACTCTTTGCGCAGTTCGGGCAAATACAGAGCAAAAAACATGCTATCGGGAATATACCTGATAAAATCACTTTCCAAAAAGGCAAGAGAATCTAATTGTCTTTGCGTTGGATTAATAACGGCTGTATCCTTTACCGGCTTAACACTTTCTTTAAACACAATATCCGGGCTTAAAATAAAAAAACTGGTATTGGGCGTATTATTTACAAAGTTCCTTGCCAGCTTTTTTTCAGGAACACAGGAAACGAGTAGTATTCCCGAGCAAATCATTAATATGTAAATCGATTTTATCATAGCCTGCAATTATGTTCACACATCATCCCCATTCCATTTCTATTACTGCACATATTCCCGGCATTTATATATAAATTGATTAAAACGCACCATCGCTTCTTTTAGTTCTCCAATTGCCGGGCAAAATCCTTCCCATAGTTAAAGCTTTGTTCAAGTTCCTTTTCATCCGGGCTAAATTGAACAAACATTCCTTCCTGAAAATATTTCATTTTCAATGAGGTAAGGGCATTTTTAATTAAGGATCTCCCTTCCCCGCTCCAGCCATAAGAGCCAAAACCTCCGGCCAGTTTATTTTTATCACGAAGCGGTGTCAATAGCCCAAAGAGTTTATATATGGGGGGTAATATATTTTGATTTATAGTTGGGGAACCTACAATAATTCCTGTAGCGCGGGTTACTTCCTCCTCTATATCCCCCATTGAAGCCATTTCAATATCCATCACTTCAGCTTCAACCTGCCCGGAGGCACGCACTCCCTCTGCGATCTTCCGGGCCAGCTGCCCGGTTTTATCATAAGCCGACACATAAGGGATAAACACCCTTTGCTTCTTCGGTTGCTCCATAAATGCTTCTGCCCACTTGCGGGAGCGTTCTACATATTTCTTCCAATCCGAGCGCAATATGGGGCCATGCCCATGACAGATAACATCAATATCTAAAGGTTCAATTTTTTCTATCGCCTTAAGCATAAACTTACTGAACGGCTTAAGAATAACATTAAAATAATATTCGAAAGCCTCATCAAACTTATTTTGATCTACCTGATCATCAAACATTCTTGCATCACAATAGTGTGCCCCGAATGAATCACAGCTAAAGAGCACTTTATCTTCTTCCAGATAGGAATACATGCTATCGGGCCAGTGTAAATTGGGGGCTCCCACAAAACGCAGTGTTTTATTCCCCAGATCAAGTGTATGCCCATCTTTAACCGGGATAAATTCGAAATCTGAATCTTTGAACAGCTCCTTTACATAGCGGATTGCATTAGAACTGCCAACCACTTTGGCATTAGGGGCTATCTCCATTAGATTCCTGAGATTACCCGAATGATCGGGTTCTGTATGATTAAGTATTATGTACTCAATCTGCTGAGGATCTACTACCTGCCGGATCTTCCGCTCATATACATCCCAGAATTTCTTTTTCGTGGTTTCTACAATAGCTTTTTTTTCTGCATCAATAAAGTATGAATTGTAAGTGGTCCCGTATTCGGTTTCCATTACCACATCAAAGCTTTCCAGATCCTTGTCCAGAACTCCTATCCAACTTACATCACCCTTTACGTTTAAAACCTTGTCATCCTTCATAACCATTTATTTTTAAGCCTTTCCCGGTTTCAGTCAAACAATGTTCTTTGATTACCTTTTCTTTCATGTGCCGGTTTTTCACCGGAAGTGTTCCATTGTTGTTCCTGTTGTTCATTCCTTTGCTTTCCATCTCCTGCATCCTGAAGCTCATGCTTTTCCCGCTGCTGATCCTCTTCATTTTGCGCTTCAGTCTTTTCTTCTTCCTGAATTTCAGGTTCTATCAACTCCAGCTTTTTTACTCCATAGGGGGTCAATCTTTTTCCTTTTGCTTTAAATCCTTTCACGGCAATAAAATCTTTCACTTCCACTGTTTCCGTTTCCCTGTTTCGTGGAGCAGTCGCCGGATCAAAAACGATCTTTATTTTGGGTTGATTATTTCCTGTTAAATAAACAAGTTTCGAGTGCTGATGTTCTGTGATCAATGAAATTCTTTTTTCGCTTTCCGGCAGTTGAAATCGTTTGACATAAAAGTACCCTGATTTTCCTTCCTTATACACTGCTGTCCATATCTTTTCCGGATCATACTTTTCCAGATACACCATATCTTCCTCAAAGTGTGTGGTCAACTCAAATCCATAGTTCATATATTCGCCGTTTTCCATTACAGCCAGGATACTGTCATTCCCCCGGAATGCTCCCAGATACTTTCCGTTTTCATCCACATTAAGTCTTCTTACGGTTTCATCATACCATATATGCATCGCGCCCAGGGTTGAAATACCATCTTCCTTTTTTTTCAGGGATGCCACCGGGTGTTTCGATAAGATAATGCCCTTTGCTGCCTTTCCTTTGATCTGCACATCACTGAAATCGGATTCGAATGCCAGGCGTTTCAGGCGGGGCTTATGTTTTAACTTTACTTTAATAATTTCAGCCTCCCCGTTGGGGTTTGCGGAAAAGTACAACACCTTACTCCCGGCGTTTCCACGTGTAAGATCATATTCTTTATCCCGTTGTATGCCCGTAACAGCAAACCGTTTTATATAGGCCACCCTCGACTTCCCGTCCTGATACACTACATTATAAGTGGTACGCTCATCATTACGTTTAAATACACCCACGTGAATAATATCTTTCCCCACGAAAGACTTCTCGGCTACTTTCGTTATCAGATAAGTGCCATTGCGCCTAAAAACGATCAATTCATCAATATCCGAGCACTCCATAACATATTCATCTTTTCGCATGGCCGTGCCTACAAACCCTTCTTCCCGGTTGACATACAGCTTTACATTAGCCACCGCCACCTGGGTAGCATCAATATTTTCAAAATTACGGATCCCGGTGCGACGCTCCCGGCCTTTCCCATACTTTTTCTTAATATGTTTAAAGTATTCTATAGCATGTTCGGTAAGGTTTTCCAGCTTATATTTCACGTCAGCAATATCATCTTCAATAGATTTGATAATCGCATCTGCTTTAAAAGAATCATATTTTGAGATTCGCTTAATGCGTATTTCAGTCAGCCGAATGATATCCTCTCTGCTAACCTCCCGCTTAAACCTATCTTTATAAGGTAAAAGCCCGTGGTTAATGGTTTCAATTATTGCTTCATAGGTTTCACATTCCTCTATATCCCGGTATATACGCTTTTCTATAAATATTTTTTCCAAAGAAGAGAAATGCCATTGCTCTTCCAGTTCATGCTTTTGGATCTCAAGGTCTCTCTTCAATAAAGCTAATGTCTGATCAGTAGAATCTTTAAGTATCTCTTTTACACCAAGAAATACCGGCTTATGATTTTCAATAACGCAAGCATTCGGGGAAACGGAGATCTCGCAATTGGTAAAGGCATATAAAGCATCAATCGTTTGATCAGGAGACACATTATTGGGCAAATGAACCAGGATCTCCACCTTTTCTGAAGTGTTATCTTCAATTTGTTTAATCTTTATTTTTCCCTTATCATTGGCTAAAACAATAGACTCAATAAGGTTCATGGTATTGGTTCCAAAGGGGATCTCCGAGATCAACAAAGATTTTTTATCGATTTTTTGGATTTTTGCTCTAATTCTGACACGTCCTCCCCTTTTACCCTCATTATACCTGGAAAAGTCGGCCAATCCACCGGTAGGAAAATCGGGGTATATTTCAAAATCTTTATTTCTCAGGTAGGCTATAGAGGCATCGATCAACTCTATAAAATTATGGGGCAATACTTTTGATGCCAGTCCCACAGCAATTCCTTCCACTCCCTGAGCCAACAATAAAGGAAATTTTACGGGCAGCGTTACAGGCTCTTTATTTCTGCCGTCATATGAAAGCTGCCAGTCGGTAATTTTGGGATTGAACACGACCTCCAGGGCAAACTTCGACAAGCGGGCTTCAATATACCGGGGTGCTGCAGAGCGGTCACCTGTAAAAATATTGCCCCAGTTCCCCTGGGTTTCAACCAGCAAATCTTTTTGCCCCAACTGCACTAAGGCATCGCCAATAGAGGCATCTCCATGAGGATGATATTTCATGGTCTGTCCAATTATATTGGCGACCTTATTAAAACGTCCATCATCCATTTCTTTCATGGCATGCAGTATCCTGCGGTGAACCGGCTTCAGGCCATCCCGCACATCCGGCACCGCACGCTCCAGTATTACATAAGAAGCATAATCCAAAAACCAATCCTTATACATGGAGTCCAAATGGATGCTTCTTGAAGCTCCTGTTTCGCCGGAATCCTGATCCCGATCATTCAGATTATCAGCATGTTGATCATTCATTTCTTTACAATTTCCACATACGCAACAATAACACTTCGGCCAGTAAAAATAACAAAGCGGCAACTATAAACCACTGCCACAACTGCCTTCCCTGCCTTTTCATCTGTATTCCTGCTGTAATTTTATCAGGCGACTGGTCTAAAATATTTACTCCGGAAGGCTTATTTTTAGTAATATCAAAAAGCCGGATATCAGATTCACGCCCATCATAGTTAAATGCAAGCGCATCGATCTTTTCGCCAGCATACATTAAATCCCATATTCCATTTTTCACCACCTGCCTGGATGATACAAAACGCAGTCCTTCATCTACCCTAAGCATCTGTGGAATAATACTTTCTTCCGTTGAACGGCTTACAAGCTCCGGCATTTCATCCTCTACAAAATCCACATGCGGGTTTGTATAAATCTCTTTCTTGCCGAGCGTATAATACAACTGCCCGGTTTGCAATCCTTCCAGTACCATTTTATACAACACAGAAAACAAAGAATGAGTGACAAAATTACTACTTTTCCGGTGACAAGCCACGGAAAATAAATAAACATTCCCTTTCCCGGCTTGCATTCTAAGTAAGAAAGGAGAGCCGTCGGCCTGGGTGATCAAAGGTTCTACCGCCGAGCCGCGATCATAATGTAACCGCACATCCTCGAAAACCATAGGGTATTCAGGATGCTCCGGGCGATCCTGAAAAATCCCGTCAAAAAAACCACTCTCCCAGGCCACTTCCTGCACGTTTTGTTCAACCGAACGCTTCTCCCCAAACTTAACCCCCTGATAATTATCAAACATTGCATTATAAGATGCTTTATCCCCTGAAAACGAAGGAAATACAGTAAGGCTTTTCCCCCTTTCAACCTGTTCCTTTAATGCGCTTTTCAGACCGGAAGAAATTTCCTCAATGCCATCGAGTATGATAGATGAATAAGAAGACAATGACTGGTAATCTATGGTTTTATGCGAAGTGAAATCAACACGAACCAACGAATCATCCTGAAAATACGCTTCCAGGTATTTATTGCGGTCTTGATCGTTCCCAATAACTAATACATCAGCCGATGCCGGAACACGAAAGCTAAAATAATATGCATTATCAAAATCAAGGCTGTTATCCGCGATCTCCAAACGCCCATAATGCAAGCCGGTATTCTTTATATTTAAGGTGAAGGTAAATGTCTTGCGGTCTTGCCCGTCAAATTCAGCATTTACGGCAAGTCTCTGGCTATGGTTGATAAAACATTTGAGAGCTACGGAAGACTGCTCCCCAAAACTGGCAATACGCACATTCAATTCGGCCGTTTGATCTACAAACAAAGCAGGACTGCTAAACCATACGCTATCGATATATACATTCTCCGTTTGATAAGAACGAACTGGAATATAAGAAAACGAAAATAAACTATCGTCCAACACATCATTCAGATCATAACTTGTCTTTTGAAAATCAGAAATTATGTAGCTCATCCCTTCTTGTGCTTCCGTATCAGAAAGCAGTTGCTGCTGCCGGTGAATTATTTCAGATAAATAACGAAAGTGGGGTGAAAAACGGATCTCTTCTATCTCTGTCAAAACCTGCTCGCCGGTTAACCACCTTTGTTGCTTCCCTTTTAATTCATTGGTCAATAATTGAAACCGGACAGAAGGCTCAAAACCTTCCACCAAAGCAGTCGCTTTAGCTTTAGCCTCTCCCAGCAGATCTCCTTCCGGATTATCCGCCTGCATACTATAGGAATTATCAAGATATATACTAACGAAGTTCTCCGCTTTTGAAATATCATTGTCATCAACAACTATAAACGGATTGGAAAAAGCCATTACCAACATCGCAATCGCAAGCATTCGCATTAAAAGCACCAACCAATGACGTAAATCAGACCGGCGACGACTTTGCTTTTGCAGATCAGCAATTAAGTTTGTCTGCGTAAAGTAAACCCGCTTATACCTTTGCAAATTTAATAAGTGGATTATTACAGGTATACTCACTGCAAGCAACCCATAGAGCATATTGGGATATAAAAATTGCATAACCGGTTTTATTTTTGACAAAAGTAAAAGGAAACTTCTTTTTTTATAAGATCGTTAAAAAAAAAATTGCATTTTCAAATGCTTATCTTATATTTGCCATTTTTAAACGTAATTATTAATTGGAAATTTTATAAAATGATATTACGAATTCGAGACTGCCTATAAAGCCGGGTGTTTGATCCAAAATGTTCGGGTTCGAACCTTGCCCCGTATTTATTGGGGACTTGCAAAGCATTTAAATCAAGGAGTTTACTCTGGCAAATAACTGTTTTACATACGAGCACAACAAAGATATCGGACATTATGGACAAACACGAATTATTGCCCCTTTCGGGAAAAACTATTTATGTAAGACAATCCATTTCATAAAACCCGGCAAACTATTTGATTACTTTTAATTCAACAATATTTTTCAGCCCGTTAGGCATTTTAAATCTTTTGACGTCTATTAGCAAGCAACCTTTAAAAAATAAAACCAATGAAAAGGATTTTAACAGTAGTATTTATCACGAGCGTATTTCTCGGCCTGTCTTTATCTTCTGTACAGGCGCAAGATGCAGACTGGAGTCTTTATAAAGAGGCAGATGGTGTAGAGATATATCAAAAATCGACCAATTGCCATGATCCTTCAGAAGGATACCATAGAAGGCATGTCTTGCTGAAATTTGTAAACACTACGGATCAGGATGTAAGAGTAAGCTGGTTTACAGAATTGTGGTATAACGGAGAGTGCAATACATGCCATGAGCCGGAAAACCCGGAGTATTATTTTTCTGTTGAACTTCAGGCAGGAGAAACCAAAGAAGGCAGATGTGATCTTGCTCAAGGAAAAACGCTGAAGATCTTTGAGACAACGATCAACGAAGACGGGGAGAGACCTCAACAAGATATCGCTAAGCTGACCGACTTTAGTTTGAACAATATTCAAGTGAGTCCTTTATAAAGATCACATATAAGGTAAAGCGGAACCCGAATATACCGGGGTCAATTCATCCGGTAAAGAGGGACAATTTATACAAAGAATAATAAAAATCAATACATATGCAACCAAAAATTTTACAACGCCTTTCTTTGATAATAATTGCTCTGTTTGCAATTTCAAGCCAGGCAAAAGCGCAGTGTAATGTTAATGCGATAGCTTATCCCCAGGCGGTTTGTGCCGGGGAAAAAGTAAGTTTATCGGCATCCGGAGGATGCGGATTGCTTATGAGCAATGACTTTGACAACGGGACCATTGGAGTCGGCTGGTCATCCACCGGCGCCAACCCGGTCTTTTCCAATCCATGCGGGCAAGGTCCTTCCGGGATTTATTGCTGGGTGGGCACAACACCGTCAAACAGCCGGACGTTGATCACCGTAGATTATGATGTATCCATCGGAGGGTGCGATATAGAATGGCATATGCGGTTTGGAGCCCAACCCGGAAGTGGTGATTGCGAGGATCCGGACCAGCCTGATGAAGGGGTAAACCTGCAGTGGTCAACCAATGCAGGAGCCAGCTGGAGTAACTTTCCAGGCAAGAATCAATATCCGCAGGGCCAGAATAATTATACTGCTTCAGGGGGTGGCGGACAAGGCGATGATTTCATAGGAGTTACCAACACGCCCGGCTCAGGGGGAGAATGGGAACCCGATGGAGTAACCAGCAGTTCCTACCCTCCACAAGGGCAACCTTCAGATGCCGTGTATTACTGGCATGAATACAAAAGTTCCGTTCCGCTCCCGGCGACCTCGGCCAATACCCGCTTCCGCTGGGCGCAGCTTGCCAACAGCTCATCAGGCTTTGATGCCTGGGGCATTGATGAAGTAATTATCAAATGCCCTACGGGTAACC
>JAWOBQ010000218.1:0-2815 GCA_046484255.1 Bacteroidales bacterium
CAAAACATTATAATAAAATTTTACACATATAAAACATCCATGCCATATTATACGTTGTTGATGCGTTGATGCGTTGATGCGTTGATGCGTTGATGTGTTGATGTGTTGATGCGTTGATGTGTTGATGTGTTGATGCGTTGATGCAAGGAGGCGAACGAAGCGACTTAAGAGAACAAATTTAGAATTGATCAACGGATCAACGATTCAACAAAGAAGCATAAAAAATTGCTGAAACACAGATGAGTCCGGTCTAAAAAGGGCACATTTGATTTTCAGCGGCTGTGATAAATTTAGTGTTTTAGACCGGACTTACAGATTGAAAGAAAAAAACATAAATAACAGATTATAAGTTGTATAGAATATTTTGAACACATGAATTGTTTATTCAGGGCAGCAATCGGCAACGCATCCGGCAGCACATTCAAAGGGCGCTCATATCAGCTATTTTCCGGCCAATTGGTGGGCATTGTATCCTTTCTTCTGTTGTTTTTTCTTCCACAGCTCTTATGGCCTGTTAATAATTGCAAAAGTACTGAACCCGGTCAATATACCATATGCGGGCATATCCGTGATGCCACCAACGGCGAGGAGTTATTGGGAGCAACGCTTTATATCAAAGAGCTCAGGCGTGGTACCTCCACAAACAAGTATGGGTTTTACAGCATCAGTCTGGAGCCGGGCACCTACACTTTGGAATATTCCTATTTGGGCTACAAAAAGCAAGAAAAAAGAATAACACTGACAGAAAACACCCGTCTCAACGTCACTCTGCAGCCCAAAAATGAATTGCTGGAATCGGTAACGGTTTCGGGGAGGCGTTCGGATGCCAATGTCAATTCGACACAAATGAGTAGGGTAAAAATGGAAAGCAAAGACATTGCGAAGATCCCTGCCTTAATGGGAGAGATTGATGTAATAAAAACCATTCAACTGTTACCGGGAGTGCAATCGGCCGGCGAAGGGTCTACCGGATTTTCCGTTCGGGGTGGCTCCAGGGATCAAAATTTGGTGCTTCTGGATGAAGCTACTGTTTTTAATGCCTCTCATCTGATGGGCTTTTTCTCTGTCTTTAACAACGATGCCATCAAAGAAGTGGAGTTGTATAAAGGAGATATTCCGGCACGGCACGGCGGGCGGCTGTCGTCCTTAGTGGATATCCGCCAAAAAGACGGAAACATGAAAAAAATCCAGGCCCGGGGAGGTATAGGCAGCATTTCCAGCCGGCTTACCATAGAAGGCCCTGTCATCAAAGATAAAACTTCCTTCGTAGCCGCCGGCAGGCGCTCTTATGCCGATATTTTTCTGCCCCTGGCTGAAAATGAAAACCTGCATGACAATACACTGTACTTTTATGACCTGAATTTTAAAGTAAACCATATCCTGAATGATAATAACCGGTTTTATATATCGCAATACTACGGGCGTGATATTATTGAAGTTAGCAGCGCCAATGATGAGCCATTTAGCATGAGCTGGGGCAATATTACCACTACAGCCCGCTGGAATCACTTGTTTTCAGACAAGCTCTTTTCCAATTTTACCTTTGTCAGAAGCGGATACGATTATAATCTCGGCATTGAAGAATCTGATGATAATATAGCCAGCTTCAAGTGGATCTCAAACCTGGAAGACAATACCTTAAAAGCCGATTTCGGATATTACTTAAATCTGGATAATACCATTCGCTTTGGAGGCAGTGCCTCTTTTCAAAGCTTTTCTCCCGGAAAAGTGGAAGGACTCAACGAAGAGTCTGTTATAGGTGAAGTGGATGTGCCGGGTTCCAATGCGCTTAGCTATGCCCTGTATGCCTCCAACGAACAAGAAATCGGCGCCCTGCTCAGCCTGAACTATGGCCTGCGGTATTCTGTTTTTCAAAATATGGGCGAAAGCACTGTCTATGAATTTGACGAAAATTTTAGCAAACTAGACTCCTCCACCTATAATAAAGGAGAGATCTTTAATACCTACGACGGCTTTGAACCCCGGATAAGCCTGAAATATACCCTCAACCAGAAATCCTCGCTCAAAGCCAGCTATTCACGGACAATGCAATATCTACACCTGGCATCCAATGCTACCGTAGGAACACCATTGGATGTATGGATGCCCAGCAGCCCCAATATAAAACCCCAAAGCGCCCATCAGGGGGCTATCGGATACTTCAGAAACTTCTTCGACAATGCCCTGGAAACTTCTGTGGAACTGTACTATAAAAAAATGAACCATCAAATCGACTTTAAAGACCATGCTCAAATATTTCTTAACCCCGAAATAGAAGGAGAAATGCGCTTTGGACAAGCCGAAGCATACGGAACAGAACTTTTAATACGAAAAGTCAAAGGCCCCTTCACCGGATGGATCAGCTATACCTATTCGCATGCAAAACGGTATTTTGAGGATATCAATAATGGAAAACCATACCTCTCCCCCTTCAACCGAACCCACGATATCTCTCTGGTGATGAACTATGATCTGAACAAACGCTTCTCCTCTGCCCTTACATGGGTCTTCGCCACAGGAAACCCGGTGACATTCCCCACCGGACGATGGGAATATGGGAATATGGTAGCCCCCGTATATACCGACAGAAATACCTACAGGATGCCGGATTACCACCGCATGGATCTATCCATCATATATACCACCAAAAATAAAGAACGCGAAAATAAACGATTTTACTCCTCCTGGAACCTTTCCGTATATAATGTATATGACAGACATAACGCTTTTAGCATTAGCTTCAGAGACGTCGAAGGAGCAGAGTACCAAAAAGAAGCCATAAAAACATACTTGTTTGGGATTATCCCGTCAATCA
>JAWOBQ010000264.1:0-7522 GCA_046484255.1 Bacteroidales bacterium
CGGCCGTTGAACATCTCAATAAAGCCTTTAACATGCCACAGTTGCAGACTGGAGTATACTTTATGAATATCCGGACCAAACAGCAAGTGAAAACCATTAAATTTATTGTTAAATGATAAAACCCCAAATGCGTCCGCCTGAATAACTCAAAATTTATCACTCCCGCTGAAAATCAAATTTGCCCTTTTTAGAATGGACTCAATAATCGAAATGCAATATCGAAACAGAATCGATCAACGAACGATTCAACAAAGACTTAATAAACCACCAATTTCTCGCGTTTACGGAATTTTTCTCCCGATACTTCGAGGTAATACATTCCGGCAGAAATATTTTCCAGTTTGATCTCCTGATGGAATTCAAGTTTTTGTTTTGTTTCTATTTTTCTGGAATACAGGGTTTGTCCCTGCATATTATATATCTTCACATGCAGTATGGATTCACGGACATTATTCCCGGATATTTTAAAGTTTCCGTTATTAGGATTCGGATAAATAATTATCCTATCCTCCATTCCCGTTTGATCAACACCGGTTGTGGTATCCCCCAATTGTTCGACCATAATATTCCGGTTAATACCGTTACCGCTAATATCCACGTTTCCGGTTCGCACAGAATGATAAGGGTTATCTGTAAGGGCGGTAATAGTAACACTTCCATTATCACTTCCACTGGAAGGCGAAACATCCAGCCAGGGATCGTTCGTAATGGCATCCCAGTTAAGGTTAGAAGAAACAGCCACTGTCTGGCTTGCATTTGCTGTTTCTGTAAGGGTAATACTCTGTTGGCCCACAGCCAGCAGCGAGCCTGTCTGGTCAACATCAATGGTTTCTGTAAGTCCGCTTCCGGTAACGGTAATTTGCCCTGTTCGGGTTGTTGAATCCGGATTAGCGGAATTCGCTGTAATGGTTAATGAAGTGTTGCTGCTACCGCTGGATGGAGAAACATCCAGCCAATATGTATTTACGTTGGCATTCCAGTTCATATTAGCCGTAAGCGATGCCGTCTGGCTGGCATTAGCGTGATTATCCAGGCTTATGCTTTGCGGGCTCAGGCTAAGTTGTGATGCTTCCTGATGAACGGTTATGCTTCCGGAAAGCCCGCTTCCACTAACATCAACCGTAGCTGTCCGTGTAGAAGAGCCGGTATTTGCGGTAGTTGCTGTAACAGTTAAAACCTCATTATTGCTGCCCGTATTCGGTGAAACATCCAGCCAGGAGGCTGCACTCGTTGCAGACCAGTTGATATTGGAATTCAGCGTTACCGTTTGGCTGGAGTTATCAGAAGAAGCCAGGGTTATGTTCTGTGGGGTAAGAATAAGATCCGCCGCTTGTTGAATAACAGTGATCGTTCTGTTGATCCCCCCTCCACTTACCGTAATTGAACCGGTACGAGACGAACTGCCGGTATTGGCTGAGTTTGCTGTGATCGTCAATCCGGCATTATTACTGCCTCCGGAAGGAGATACACTAAGCCATGATTCGGCGGTAGTAGCCGTCCAACTGATATTCGATATCACATTTATCGTTTGGCTTGAATTTGCCGGCACGCCTATTGAAACGCTCTGCTGACTCACATCCAACTGCGCCGGTTCCTGAGTTACTACAACGGTCTCTGAATTACTTCCCTCCGAAACCGTCACCGTTCCACTGCGCGAAGATGTGCCTGTATTGGCCGAGGTGGCAGTAATTGTGATATTGCCGGCATTTGTACCACTGGAAGGACTAACACTTAACCAGGGCTCTGTAGTACTCGCGCTCCAGTTACCATTTGATGTAACAGACACCGTCTGACTGGAATTGGACGCTTGATCCAGCGTGATCATCCCCGGATTAACAGCAAATGTAGCTCCGCTTGTTTTTAACTTAAAACCAATATGGTTTCCCTGATTAAGCTGTGGATACATGATCTCATTTAAAAGCTGATTCCCATATATCCCATAGCGGCCCGCGGAATTTATGCTATAGGATAAATTATAACGCCCCTGATCGCCGAAAGGATCATAAAAATAATTCGGGTTCAAACTGGCATTACTTACCTCGTAAAGCAAATATCTGAAGGTATTATTTACCACGGTATTGGTATTAAAATTAAAAAGTACATCCCCAAAAGAATAAGAATAACCGGGTTTATAGCTCACACTAACGCCAATTATCTGGCCGGCAGGAATGTTAATATCAGGAACATCCACGGCATGCACAGAATTTGAAGAGTCACTTACGGTCAATGGCTTCTTTATCACCGTCTTATTGGGGTCGGTTAATTTCGCTTCCCAGCCTTGAAGGACGGTACTCCCTAACATACTGGGAGGACTAAACCACAAGGTATCGTTTGTAACTGGGATAAACACTCCCGCAAAAGAAGGTGCTGTTTCCGGCTGATTATGAACAATCTCAAAGATCAGCGTATCGGTATATCCACTATTGTCTATATCATACAACCCCCCAACATATAAAGAATCAAGGATATACGATGTAGTATCAGAATATACATTTTGATAAAAAGGGGAATAGGGGTCACAAACAGCCCCTACGTGATTAATTGTAACATGCTGTGAACTACTTGTTCCTAAGAGATATACCATGGTTGAATCCACCAATAAGGGATTCCCGTACAGATTAACATCACTGTATGAAGCATACCAGTCTTCAAGCAAGTCAATTGCCGGGTTAAACCATGCAGCACTTCCTGCTACCTGCGTTCCGCCCTGTACAACATATATCGTTTCTGTCATACTACCCGCTGTAACCGTAACACTCCCATTACGGCTGGAAGAACTTGTATTCGCAGAATTTGCCGTGATCACAATAGAATCGCTACTACTACCACCGGAAGGGGTGACGCTTAACCATGATGTGCCTGTACTGGCCGTCCAGTTCATGCTGGTCTTTACAGCCACTGACTGTGAGGAATTGGCCGGACTATTCAACACGACAGAATTGGTACCAACAGAGAAAAAGGAAGAAGGTTGTATCCCAAAAATAGCTCTTTGATCAAAAGAGAAATCTGTTTGCACCCCTGAAGCCACCAAACTTGTCAAATAACAGTAATTGTTATACCCTGCTCCCCAGCCCCAGTTGATATGGTAATGATCATTCCCGGAACCCTGATATCCATCCAGAATAAAAGCATGGCCGGAACCCGACGAAGTTGTTCCGGCATAATAAACCGGAATGCCATTGTCAAGATCAGCTTTCAGCTTTCCATCCCAATTGGTACTATAGTCTTTCGCTTCAAAACTCATTGAAGAATTATCATAGTTGAAATAATTTATCAATGCTATAGCAGCATCCTGAGAATACGCTCCGCTACCATTATCTCCATACATCATATCCACACTAACCCCGGAATGATAGAGCAATTCTGCCACTGCCGCCTTTTCTGCAGGGGAGCTTGAGGAAGTGAGGTTATCTGGCATATTTGCATAATCATAGTTGGTATTGCCAAAATTAGCGGACTCCACCCCATAATTCGAGGTATAAGAGTGGCTTCCCGTACCACTGCCAGGATGACTCCAGTAGTTCATGATCTGACCCATGGCAATAGCCACACAACCTACCGGGACATGGTTATTCGGATATGCCGAGGAAGCCGAATAGGGGCAATCCTCATTATAGGGCGGCCCCTGGTGCCATATGCTTGTTATCAACGGACTTACCGCATCTACCTGACCGCTGTTTATATTTGAACTATCACTATAATAAGCCCATTCCTGCCTTACATAAGACGGAGCCGTTATATTGTACCGGATCGCTGCTAATATTTCCGCCCGGACACTTTTTATCCATGCCTCATAAGCAGGCGGAAATTTGCCCCGCGGAAATGCATTAAAACTATAACTCAATACCGGATAAACAGCATCATCAGCAGCAATTAAAGCATAACGATCATTATTTACGCTCACTACATAATATAACAAGGTATCCCCCTGCTTGCAGGTTTTTATTATATTAGCCTGAAGATCACTATTTCTGGAAAGTCCTTCCGATCGCTCATAAAAAAGATTTTCCGCCACTTGTAGCGCTGTAAGTGAATCTACCGGCACACCCGAAGTTAATACGGGCTTTAATAGGAAAACGGATAAAACAGCAACAAATACCCAATAAAAAGTAAAAGTATTTCTTTTTTCACTGTAATGATTCTTCATAATAAATCAGGTTTCAATTTTGGTGTAAAAGTAAATAAAAATATAATATATCCATATATATATATCAAATTTTGAGTCCGCCCTACAAGATTATTTTTGATTTCCACCGGCTTTTTGCCCCCGTATCTAAAGAGTGAAGCCCATGCATCAAGCATGCTTTTCCAATACCCACACAAAATGACAAAAATCCTTTTATGCAAGCTCCATGCCAGAGAACGGGCCCGATTGAATATAACATAAACATATGAACCCTTCATGCCGGAATTTTCGACATATGCTCTCTTTTTTTGCGCTATTTGTATAATTGAGTCCAGTCTAAAAAGCTCCCATTTGATTTTTAGCGGTTTCCCCCGAACCCTAAAGGGTGAAGCCGCTGAAAATCAGCCTCCCTTTAGAGTTGGGGTAAAGCTGATTTTTAGCGGCTGTGATAAATTTAGTGTTTTTTAGACCGGAAACATAAAAAACAATGGCTCCGGCAGAGAAAAAATAACAGCAATGATATCTATTCTTTCTTAGGATTTCGTACCTTTGCAAAAACTAGAAAAACCGATATAATGTTTACAGGAATAGTAGAAAAAACCGGCAAGGTTGTTAAGGTTGAGCGCGACCGCGGCAACATCAATTACACTATAGAAGTTTCATTTGCCGATGAGCTAAAAGTAGACCAGAGCATGGCCCATGATGGTGTATGTTTAACGGTCACGGATGTCGATAAGGCAAAGAAGCAATATGTGGTAACAGCCGTACAGGAAACGCTGGATGTAACCAACTTAAGTGAATGGGCAGAAGGCTATGAAGTGAATCTGGAACGCAGCATGCCTATGAGTGCTCGTTTCGACGGGCATATCGTCCAGGGGCACATTGACCAGACTGCTGTATGTACTTCTGTAGAAGAGACCGACGGAAGCTGGAAGTTCTGGTTTAAATATGACCCGTCACTGAATAATATCACGGTAGAAAAAGGGTCTATTTCCGTTAATGGTGTAAGCCTTACTGTAGTGGATTCCAAGCCCAATATGTTTTCCGTAGCCATTATCCCTTTCACTTATGAAGTGACGAATTTCCATAACTTCAAAAAGGGAACCGTAGTGAATATTGAATTTGATATATTCGGAAAATACGTAGCCAAATTATTGGATCAGTATATGGAAGAACACAAATAAGCATTGCTTATTTTCCTGTGAACCCCTTACCTTTTACGGTAAAGGGGTTCTTTTATGCTTCTCATTTAATGAATTATCGTAATTTTGCCACAAGATGAAAAAACTAAGAAACTTTGTGATCATTGCTCATATTGATCATGGAAAGAGTACGCTGGCAGACCGGATGTTGCAACATACCGGCACCATTTCGAAGCGCGATTTCCAGGACCAGATGCTGGACAGTATGGATTTGGAGCGAGAACGGGGCATTACGATAAAAAGCCATGCCATACAAATGGATTATACCCATAGCGATGGGCAAACATACCGGCTAAATTTGATCGATACTCCGGGACACGTGGACTTTTCTTATGAAGTTTCCCGCAGTATTGCTGCTGCCGAAGGAGCTTTACTCATCATCGATGCTTCACAGGGAATACAGGCACAAACGATTGCCAATCTTTATATGGCCATGGAGCATGATCTGGAAATTATCCCGGTGTTAAACAAAATGGATCTGGAAGCAGCTCAACCCGAGGAGGTAAAAGACCAGATCGTTGATTTGATCGGCTGTGCGCATGAAGATATTATTGAGGCCAGTGCCAAAACCGGAATGGGCACACAAGAACTTTTTAATGCTATCATTGACCGAATCCCCGGCCCCGTTGGCGATAAAGAAAAACCTTTACGCGCCATGGTATTTGATTCTGTATACAATTCTTACCGCGGCGTAATCGTATATTTCCGCATCTATGACGGAACCCTCAAGCCGGGGGATAAACTGAAATTTGTAAATTCGGAAAAAACCTATGATGCGGAAGAAATTGGCATTTTACAGCTAAAACAAATACCCAAAAAACAACTGCAAGCCGGAGATGTAGGATATCTGATCTCGGGGATCAAAAGTTCCAAAGATATCAAAGTAGGCGATACCATTACGCATGTAGCGCAACCTTGCCAGAGTAATGTTTCCGGTTTTGAAGAGTCAAAACCTATGGTGTATGCAGGGGTATATCCGCTTGAAACAGAAGACTATGAAGAGTTGCGCACTTCCCTGGAAAAGCTGCAGCTTAATGATGCTTCCCTTGCTTTCGAGCCAGAATCTTCTATGGCGCTGGGATTCGGATTCCGTTGCGGATTTCTGGGGATGCTTCATATGGAAATTGTACAGGAGCGCCTGGAACGCGAGTTTGATATGGGCGTTATCACTACCATCCCTAACGTTTCATATCATGTATACACCTCTGATGGAGAAGCAAAAGAAGTGCACAACCCTTCCGGATTACCCGAACCGAATGAAATCGACCGCATTGAAGAGCCTGTTATTCACGCTCAGATCATCACACGGGAAAACGCTGTCGGCCCCATCATGAAACTATGTATTGATAAAAGAGGAATACTAAAAAACCAAATATACCTGACCAGCGACCGGGTAGAACTTACCTTTGATATGCCGCTGAGCGAAGTCGTCTTCGACTTCTATGATAAACTCAAAAGCATTTCACGAGGGTATGCCTCGCTGGATTATTATACTAAAGGATACCAACCCGCTAAACTGGTCCGTCTGGATATATTAATCAACGGCGAACAGGTAGACGCCTTATCAACACTTACCCACAGGGATAATGCTTACAATATCGGACGAAGAATGTGCCAGCGACTGAAAGAACTTATCCCACGCCAGCAATTCGATATCGCTATCCAGGCCGCCATCGGAACCAAGATCATTGCTAGAGAAACCGTAAAAGCTCTACGTAAAGATGTTACAGCCAAATGCTACGGAGGAGATGTTACCAGAAAACGCAAACTGCTCGAAAAACAGAAAAAAGGTAAAAAACGAATGAGACAGGTAGGCAACGTAGAGATCCCTCAAAAAGCTTTTATGCATGTGTTAAAAATGGAATAGATCTTAACTCACTATCCCTGTAAAATAAATAAAAAACGTACTATTGATAAAGCAAACCCCTGTAAATTACTATTTTGAATCCCTACTATTAACGATGCGTATTACGAATTCTATCTGAGTCCGGTATAGAAAGTGTACATTTGATTTTTAGCGGCTTTTTGCCCCGACCCCTAAAGGTGAAGCCGCTGAAAATCAGCCACCCTTTAAGGCTGGGGTTAAGCTGATTTTTAGCGGCTGTGATAAATTTTGTATTTTTAGGCCGGACTCATATCTGTATAATTGAATTCACACGCTTTCAACTTTTTCAAAATAATCTAATGCTCAAGC
>JAWOBQ010000029.1:0-2996 GCA_046484255.1 Bacteroidales bacterium
TTAGTAAAGAACCTGAGCTTTTCAGGCATTGCCTTTTTGACGCTTTCCCGGTATAACGCTTTTAAAAATACCTGGCTTGAGCGGGAGCTCAGAAATTATTACCTCCATGATAAAGAACAAGATAAAAAAAACCGAAAGATATGTGATATCCTGAACAAGTATGCTGAAATATATAATAAACAAATAATCTATATCAGGGATACCGCCTTTAAGCACCTGAACATCTACAGGGAAGGCAGCCGGTTTTCAACCGATGTGGATATTCTCATTCATAATAAAGACCTTTTTCATATTCATACATATCTCAAAGAACAGGGGTTTCTGCTTATGAATGCCGATTTTAGAATGGTCGGTAAGCGGGAGCTTTACACCGACAGCTTTTATGATGTCTTTCCGCCTTTTAACCCTCCTTTTCATAAACAGGAAATAATTAACGGAATAAACAGAAACTACCGGACATTTAATTATTATAAGGACGCTTTTCTGGAGGTTCATGTACCGGTTTGCAGTGCAGTGGAAATTGATAAAACAACCTACTTTAAATATGCGGAAGGGAACTTATTAGCACCTGAATTTGAATTAATAACACAGGCAAACCACTTTTTTCTCCATTTGAAATACAATGAAACCCAGGAAAACAGGCATAAAACATTTTTAAATTTCTTAAAAAGACTTACAGATATCCATTATTTGCTTTATAAAGGGGTTGATATGCAAAAGGTGGTTGACCTGAGTATTAAATACCGGGTTTCGCATCAAATCTACTATTACCTACTCCTTAGTAAAAAATATTTGCACTTTTCTATCCCTGCAGAGATACTTAAAAAACTAAAAAAAGCATCCGGGATAAAACAACTGGTCACAATGGGCATGCTGCCCGGAAAAAAAATAATACGCGATAAGCATACCCCGTACGTAAGCTTTTATTGTAATAACTTTTTGCCACTGAAAAAGCCGAAACAAGCCAAACCTACAAGGATCAGTGTGAATAGCAAAGAAGCAAAGCTGTTGCTGAACATCCTCGCCCGTACGGATGTGTATCAGGAATATCGTCAAAAGCTCCCGAACCATAATTCCAAACGACTCCAAAACCTGATCAAAGAAACCGCAAGCGACGGCCTTTTTTATCATAAGCTTAAAAATAACCCCTCCGTATCTAAAAAGACCTTAAGCAACCTCAAAGAAGGCTATGATGCGGTTTTGTTTTTCGACAACATCCTTCGGATTGCAACAAAAGATCTGATGGACATCCCTGTTGATAAAACATTTATCAAAGACAGCATAATCAAGCAAGGAACAGAATATATTCCGGGAACCCGGTATTCTTGTGATGTAGACATTTTGATCCGCTCGGGCGATGCACTGTTATTGGATGAAGAAATGGAGAAAAAGACTTTTTTTTCCGATGGTGTTGAAATCCCAATTCCTGATGAAATAGTTCAACTTGCTTTTCAGGTGAATAAGGATGTCTCCAAAAAGATTCAACATTATGAAGAAGAGCTTTTTTATATAAACAGATACATGTTTGAAAGAACGGGGATAACACAAAAACACCACCACAAAGTCCATAACGATCACCTCCAGGTTAATGAGGCCGGAATGCAGAAATTTTATGACAAAATCCGTGAAAAAGACAAGGCAGACCAATATAACCGGAAACGAAAGACAGAGATAAACCGGGATAAAAGCATTAACTACCATGGAGTAAATGGCAGCTATATCGATGTTCATACAAGCCTTTTTAATCAAACACCATTATTTGCTCAAATCTGTTACCATCCTGAAACCATAATGATCTCAGACCATAACTTTATGTTGTGTCCTGAAGACAAAATCATCACTGATGCCTGCCATTTTGTGCTGAACTTTAACAAACACCATAAAAAGTACGAGTTTCAGGGGTTTCTTAAGTACTTGCTTGACTATAAACTATATACAAATAACGTTGATGCCGGTAAACTTACTGAAAAAGCGAAAAAAACCAATTGCTCCACACAGGTTTGGTTTTATCTACAAATGTTGAATGATCATCTTAACGCAAAGGTATCAAAGGACTTGATCAATGAATTGCACGCCAACACAGAAAGACGGCAAAGGATTCTTTTAAAATCAATAAACCGCAGAAAATTGTTGTTCAATAAAAGCTCGGCCGGACTAATATTTTATTCAAAGCTATACCTTGAAAACGGGATCTTGTCCAGAGTATTTGGTTATAAAAAGCATTGATAGTTGTCCGGTTTTTCCGGCAATGAAAACAATTTTACACATGAAAAAGGTTTATATAAACGGCATGTTTATGACACAAAAGATAACCGGGATTCAACGTTTTTCCCATGAAATGTGCCGGGCTCTGGCATCTAAGGGGTATGATATAACTGTATTGGCTCCCCGGAATATCCGGGATGAATATAAACTGGCATACAAAATACACCGGTTCGGTATTTTAAAAGGAGCACTGTGGGAACATATTGAATTACCCTTGTTTCTGTTGAGACACCGAAGGCCATTGTTGATCAGTTTCGGCAGTCCCGGTCCCTTATTCTATAAAAACCGGATCGTGACCATACATGATGTTAGTTTTTATTACCATCCGCATTGGTTTTCAAAGTTATACGGCTTGTATTACCGGCTGGTCACACCACTCATTGCACGTTTTTCACGAAGAATCCTTACTGTAAGCCAGTTTTCAAAAAAGGAAATAATGCGTTGGCTGAATCTTCCGGATGAAAAAATAGCGGTGGTTCATAATGCTGTTTCACGGAATATCATAAACAGAAAGGCTGAATTAAACGAGCCTGAAGAAAGATATATTTTAACCGTTTGCTCAATGGATCCCCGGAAAAACCTTGGCAGGACTATTAAAGGGTATAAACTTTCAGGCATTGAGAAAACCGTCAGGATGAAAGCTGCAGGAGGAGGATCTTCTTTGTTTAAAATGACCAAAACTCCGGAAATACAAAACATAGCCTTAGGATATGTTTCTGATCAGGAACTTG
>JAWOBQ010000036.1:0-8720 GCA_046484255.1 Bacteroidales bacterium
GGGCGCTTATATTACAGTTTTACAAAGGCGGGGAGGATTGATTTAAGCTCCTCGCAATATTTTGATGAAGCAGTCCAAATAGAAAAGGGGAAGGCAGAGATCAATATTTTAAATAAGCTTTCGGATTTAGGTGGCGGGTTTGACTGGCAGGAAAGGGGCAACAATGAATTAAGATATCGTATATTAAACCAAAATGACCGCATTCTATATGAGGGTCGGTTGATTGTACAGGGGCAGGGTTCTTTTACGTTAGGTCCGACGATAGTGGAGGGGCCCTTTATAAGCCGTTTAACCTATAATAAAGTGGTAATTTCGTTTCGCACCCGGAAGCCGGCCACTTGCAATATTGCTGTTAACGGACGTATATTAAGGGGCAAACAAGAATCGAGGCAGCATAATATCCTGGCAGATGGCCTGGAAGCCGATTCTACTTATAGTTATCATTTGTTATGCGGGGATTATACCTTTAGCTCTTCCTTCCGGACACCACCTGCCCCCGGAAGCGGTGAAGAATTTGTTTTTGCTTTTGCTTCCAACAGTGTAGCTGAAAAAGGTGGGGGTGAAAAGGATATATTTGGGGTTAATGCTCATATACTAAAGCGTGCCGGTGCTTTAGCAAATTCCCGGGATGTGGATTTCTGGCAGTTTACCGGCGACCTGGCAAAGGGTTATACGGAAAACACCGATCATGCCGGTTTGCAATATGCCAGTTGGAAACGGGCAATGAGCTCTTTTGCCCACAAACGCCCTGTTTTTGTGGGTATGGGGGGAAGTGAGGCCGTTTCCATGCGTTTTCGCCGGGCAACGGGGGAGCATCTGCATGTGGATCGTTTCCCTTTTGATAAGAAATCTTCCGAGGCCGTATTTTCCCGGCAGTTTGAACATTTCAAAAATGGTCCCCCGGCAGAATTTGGCGCATTATATTATGTTTTTGAGCAGGATACCTCTGAAACTGCCGGTATGGAAGCTGATAAAGCCAGGGAGGCAGATGCGGTTTCCGGAAGTACCCCTCCACCTGGAGCTGTGGAGTCTTATTGCACGGGTAAAGAGTTTGGTACCGAAAGTGTTTTTCCGACTTATCAGGATAATGTATATTCCTATCGCTGGGATAATATAGGTATGATCGTAATGAACAGTGCTTACTGGCATGCTTTTAAAAGTGATTATATCCCGTTAAGTTCCGGAAATCCGCTAGGCTTTATTATGGATAATCAGTTAAGATGGTTGGCATTTACCCTTAAGCAGATGGAAAACGATCCGAAAATCGACCATGTGTTGGTAAGCCTGTATTCCCAGCTATTTCCTGTTGATCATCAACAAAATAAAGGCATGTGGTATGGAGGGGATAATCAGGTTCGTCCGTATATTAATGGAAAACCTCATGAGAAGGGGATAATTGAACGCAGGGATGCCATTTTGGATATGATGGTCAATAAAAGCACAAAAACTGTCGCTGTGCTGTGCAGCCAATCTCGTGGCTATCAACGGCTGCTTATTAATGATAGTTTGCAGCGTTATCCGGAAGACTACAATAAACCGAAATTAAAATTAGACAGAGAAATCTGGCAAATTTCCAGTGGATTATCCGGCGATTCATACTCCAGGGGGGAAATGCGCCCCTGGAGTGCGCATCAAAAAGCTTATTCAAACCAAAGCAATATGGTTTTTCTGTATGTGGAGGGTGAGGATATTAGGCTGGAAGTAGTTAATCCGGAGACGTTAGAACGTATTGAAGAATTCAAATTCTGATAAGAGGTTTTATTCTTGAGGCCGACGGTCTAAAAAGAGCATATTGGATTGTCAGCGGCTTTTTGCTCCCTTCTCTAAGGGGTGAAGCCGCTGAAAATCAATCAATTGAAGATAAGGAGCCAAGTTTATTTTCAGCCGGGGAGATAGATTTTGTGTTTTCAGACCGGAGGCTTTCTTCTTTGAAAAATATGCAATAGAGGCTATGGTAGAGGTAGTTCCCTCTGGATTTTCTTGCCAATGACTATTCATAGAGGCCTCCTGTGTGGTTTCTTCATTATTTCCGGCAGTGTTTGTTTCTTCTAAAGCGATACCGGGAGCAATGACCAGCGCTACGATCGTCATAAGCTTGATCAGAATGTTAAGGGAAGGCCCTGAAGTATCTTTTAAGGGGTCGCCTACTGTATCTCCTACAACGGTGGCTTTGTGTGTATCGCTTCCTTTTTCGTAAGATTTTCCTTTGAAAGTGTATCCCTCTTCGACCATTTTTTTAGCGTTATCCCATGCACCGCCGGCATTGGCCTGGAATATAGCCATTAATACGCCGGTTGCTACGGCTCCTGCCAGAAATCCCCCCAATATTTCTGGCCCGCCGATATAGCCGATCAGGGTTGGCACAACGACAGCTAATGTGCCGGGGAGTATCATTTCTTTCAAAGAAGATTTGGTAGATATTTTGATACACTTTTTATATTCTGCGTATTGGGTTGCATCATCCAGTTGCTCCTGGTCTTTTTCGGAGACATTCGTAAAGTCACCATCATATTTCTTCATGATCTTAAGAGCCTCGGTCAGTTTGGGTATCGTTTTGAATTGTCTTCTCACTTCTTCGATCATCTTATTAGATGCGCGTCCGACGGCTCCCAGGGCCAGGGCAGAGAACAAAAACGGCAGCATGGAACCGATCAGCAAGCCGGCCATGATTTCCGGGTTGGCGATATCGATAGTATTAATATTTGCTTGTTTGGTAAACGCAGCAAATAAAGCTAAGGCGGTAAGTGTAGCCGAGCCAATGGCAAAGCCTTTTCCAATGGCTGCTGTAGTGTTTCCTGCTGCATCCAGCTTATCTGTCCGTTCGCGTACTTCCGGCGACAGCCTGTTCATTTCAGCGATACCCCCGGCATTATCTGCAATAGGGCCGAATGCATCCACCGATAACTGAAAGCCTACATTTGCCAGTAAGGCAACGGCCGCGATAGCTATACCAAATAACCCGCCCAGTATATAGGCCGATATGATCGTTGTGCCTATCACTAATAAAGGAATAGCTGTAGATAACATGCCGATCTCAATGCCCGAGATGATATTAGTAGCCGCACCGGTGATCGATTTATTAACAATGCCTGTAACCGGCTTTCTCCCTGTAGCCGTATAATACGTGGTGATCTTTCCGATAATATATCCGGCTGCTATACCGATCAAGGTGACAATGAATATATTCAGATAAGTAAAATGATCCGTGCCTCCCAGTATGTTTTCATCAGTCCATGAGGCCGGCAAAAGCCATTTTATGAGAAAAAAGGAGGAAACGATCATAATTGTCATGGATATGACTTCTCCCTTGTTTAATGCTTTATGAGGATCGTTGCTTTTTCCTTTGACCCTGACAAAAAATGTTCCGATAATAGACGTAATTATGCCTACAGCGCCCATTGCCAGTGGCAGGATTACAGCTCCCATGGCAAACCCTTCCTTATAAGAGCTGAGCCCTACAAAGCCGGCTCCTAATATCATAGCAGCGATAATCGCTCCTACAAAAGATTCAAAAAGATCAGCTCCCATTCCGGCGACATCACCTACGTTGTCACCTACGTTGTCGGCTATGGTGGCCGGATTTAACGGATGATCCTCAGGAATTCCGGCTTCTACCTTGCCTACAAGATCCGCCCCAACATCCGCTGCTTTGGTATATATGCCGCCGCCAACACGGGCAAAAAGCGCTATGGAAGAGGCTCCAAGAGAAAAGGAAGAAATAAGATTTAATATTTCGTAAATATAAATGCTGTCCCATCCTGTTCCATAAATATAACGGAATAAAATAAGTAAAACACTTAACCCTATTATACCCATAGAAGCAACCCCTATGCCCATTACCGACCCGCCACCGAATGCTACACCTAAAGCCTTGCCGATGGAGATCTTTGTGGCCTGGGTGGTCCTTGAATTGCTTTGTGTGGCGATGCGCATACCCAGGTAACCTGCTAATCCGGATAATAATGCTCCGGTAATAAACGGAATAACGATGAACCCCGTAGAAGTAGTCTCTGTCTGGCTCTTGAAAAACAAGAGAATAGCTACACTGATCACGAAAATTGATAAATATCTGTATTCCGACTTTAAAAATGCCATAGCACCCTCCCGGATCCGGCGGGCTATTTCCTGCATCTTGTGGTTCCCTTCATCTTGCTTGTTAATCCAGGATATCTTTATTCCGATAAACAAAAATCCGATTATGGCAAAAACCGGAATAATAAAAATAATGTTCTCCATAAATATAATACATTTAATAGATTTTTCCCCTTATCATATATACAAAAGCATTAACTGGCTTCTGCTTTTCTAATGCTGCTCGTTTCTTTTTTATTCGTGAGTCCGGTCTAAAAACAAAAAATTTATCACAGCCGCTAAAAATCAGCTTTGAACCATCCCTAAAGGGTGGCTGATTTTCAGCGTTTGTGAAAATATTGTGTTTGTATAGCCCGATCTCCTTATTGATATTCCCATGGCGTACAAATATTAGCATTTATATCATTATATTCTATTTCCCGGTTGTCCTGGGGGACATGATTATTAGTCTTAAAATTAACCTCTGCTAAAAGGGTGAGGCATTTTAATTGTTTTACAGGGATAATTAGTGTCTGTCTATAAAGTCAAGTGTTTGATTCATAATGTTCGAGATCAAGGCTTGCCCCGTTTCAATCGGGGAACGAAGTGAGCTCTTGAACACCTTTAAAAATAATTAAGGGTGTAAAAAATTTTTAAACCGCAGTATACTAACGTATATGAGGATTTAAAATTTGAGCAACAACGCAGATATCGGACATTATGGACAAATAATAATTAAAGTTTGCAAAGGTAATTTATTCTGATAAAACCGGAGGTATTTATTTTGTTTTTTTGATTTTCATTTACATAGCTTATGTTATTCTGAAACGGTTTTGCTAATATAAAAAATAGCCGTAATTTTGGAAGCCATTATATAATACAAAAAATCTGGAAAATATGATAACGAATAATTTCACAAAAAGGCATATTGGTCCCGGAAGTAAAGAGGTGCCAGGCATGTTAAAGAAAGTAGGAGTGGATTCTCTGGAAGCGTTGATCAAAAAGACGATTCCTAAAGCCATTCGTTTGGACAAGCCCATGGATATTCCTGTGGGCATTAGTGAACATGCATATGTAGACCACATACGAGCCCTGGGTGCTAAAAATAAGGTATATAGAACGTATATCGGTTTGGGCTATTACAATACGATTTTACCGGGAGTTATTCAGCGGAATATTCTTGAGAACCCGGGCTGGTATACCTCTTATACGCCTTATCAGGCAGAGATCTCTCAGGGGCGGCTGGAAGCACTTTTAAACTTTCAAACTATGATCTCGGATCTTACGGGTTTTCATATGGCGAATGCGTCTTTGCTGGATGAAGGGACGGCCGCAGCCGAGGCTATGTCTATGGCTTTTGATGCCCGTTCGCGGAAGGCAAAGAAGCGCGGGGCGGTGAAATTTTTTGTTGATGATCAGTTGTTCCCGCAGTCGAAAGAGGTTATACACACCCGGGCTGTACCGGTGGGGATAGAAGTTGTGTATGGTGACTTCCGGGAGGCAGTATTGGATGAGCAGTTTTTCGGGGCTATCGTTCAATATCCCGATGCTGATGGTGAAATACATGATTATAAGTCGTTTATTAAAAGCGCTCATGATCACGAGATGCTGGTAGCTATGGCTGCTGATATTCTCAGCTTAACATTATTAACTCCGCCTGCAGAGCTGGGTGCTGATATTGCCGTAGGATCCACGCAGCGTCTGGGCATTCCGATGGGATACGGTGGCCCTCATGCTGCGTATTTTGCTACGGAAGAAAAATTTAAACGAAATATTCCCGGCCGGATAATCGGGATCTCTAAAGATGCAGACGGAAACCGGGCCGTAAGGATGGCATTGCAGACACGTGAACAGCACATAAAGCGCGAAAGGGCAACCTCAAATATCTGTACCGCACAGGCTTTATTAGCTACGATGGCCGGATTTTATGCCATATATCACGGCCCAAACGGGTTGAAGGAAATAGCGGAAGATATTCATGCTTTAACGAAAACGCTGGCAAAACAGCTCGGTAAACTGGGCTATAAGCAGAAGAATAAAAATTATTTTGATACCCTTTCCATAACGTTGCCTGAAAATATATCTGCTGATGCCATAAGGGATCTGGCTTTGAAGGAAAAAATCAACCTGCGTATCATTGATGATTCCGGGATCGGCATTAGCCTGGATGAAACGACAAAACAGCAGGATGTCCGGGACATTATATCTGTGTTTGCCGCTGCTGCGGGGAAAGATGTTCCGCAGATCATAGTCGAAAAAGCAGGGGATTACGCGTTTGATACAATGTTTGTTCGACAAAGTGAATATCTTACCCATAGTGTTTTTAATACGTATCATTCCGAAACGGATTTGATGCGGTATATGAAGGTGCTGGAAAATAAGGATCTGGCTTTAAACCGCACTATGATCCCGCTGGGTTCATGTACCATGAAACTTAATGCGGCTTCCCAGCTTTTTTCGTTAAGCTGGCCGGAGTTTGGCGGATTGCATCCATTTGTTCCCAAAGACCAGGCAAAAGGGTATTATGAGGTTATAGAAAACCTTGAATGTTGGTTAAAAGAGATTACCGGATATGCTGCAGTATCGTTTCAGCCTAATTCCGGAGCTTCCGGCGAGCATTCAGGCTTATTGACCATTCGTGCTTATCATCAGGACCATGGCGAGGGCCATCGTAATATTACCCTGGTGCCTTCCTCCGCCCATGGTACAAATCCGGCAAGTGCTATTATGGCCGGGACGAAAGTGGTTGTAGTGGATACCGATGAAAACGGAAATATTGATACCGATGATCTAAAAAGGAAAGCCGAAACACATAAAGAAAACCTGGCCGCTGCCATGATCACCTATCCTTCCACTCATGGCGTCTTTGAGGAAAATATTTTGGAGATCATTGAAATGATTCATCAAAACGGGGGTCTTGTTTATATGGATGGGGCCAATATGAATGCTGAGGTTGGCTTTTCCAATCCGGCTATTATCGGCGCAGATGTTTGTCATCTCAATTTGCATAAGACTTTTGCGATTCCTCATGGAGGAGGAGGCCCTGGTGTGGGCCCTATTGGAGTGAATGAGAAATTAAAGCCGTATCTTCCAAAGCACAGCCTGGTAGAAACCGGAGGGGAAAAAGGCATAGGCGCTGTAGCTGCAGCTCCTTTTGGTAGTCCGTTGATCCTTCCGATCTCTTATGGTTATCTTAAAATGCTCGGCAGAGATGGCCTAACAGAAGCTACGAAAATAGCATTGTTAAATGCCAATTATTTACGTGCAGCCCTGGAAAATGACTATAAGATCCTCTATACCGGTGCTGAAGGGAATGTTGCGCATGAAATGATCATTGATTGCAACCCCTTTCAAAAATCGGCGGGTATTAGTGCTATAGATATTGCCAAGCGCCTGATGGATTATGGGTTTCATGCTCCTACCGTAGCTTTTCCGGTTCCGGGAACCTTGATGGTAGAGCCCACTGAAAGTGAACCTTTACAAGAACTGGACCGCTTTGTGGAGGCTATGAAAAAAATACGCCGGGAGATACAGGATATAGAAAAGGGCAGGGTGGATAAGGATAACAATGTCATTAAGCAGGCCCCTCATACGGCATGTAATGCTACTGAGGATAACTGGAACAGGCCGTATAGCAGGCAGCAGGCTGTTTTTCCTGTGGATTGTGACAAAGGAGCTAAATATTGGCCGCCCGTAACCCGGATTGATGATGCCTGGGGTGATAGAAACCTGGTATGCACATGCCAGCCGCTTGATTCCTACAGAGAAAAATAGGTGGCCCGCCCCGGCTTGAAAAGCTGAGTGTAGCTATAAAAAAAGCCTGCTTTCTTGAAAGCAGGCTTTTTAAGCTTAAAAGCTTATGTTATCTGATCAATAATTAGTGGCTGATGATAACTTTCTTTGTTGCTGTCTTTTCACCGCTTATAACGCGAACGATATAGGTTCCGTGACTTAATCCGCTAACATCAACCTGTGTGTTTTGGCTGGTCAGTTGTGTTGATTTAACAACTTCACCAAGCAGGTTAAATATTTCAAAAGAAGCGTCCTGGTGATCTTCCAGACTTACATTGATTTGATCAATAGCAGGGTTTGGATAGATGTCCATCGTGATGGCTTCTTGCTCTTCTACATCTTCTGTCCAGTCGATATAAGCACCAACGCGGAGTCCGTAATCCGGATTGATGATGGACATGGATTCATTCCGCCATGCATCGCTATGCAATCCGTAACGGTCATCTGTATTTATCATATAAGTTCCGTTATAATGTCCGATATCATTGTAAGGATCCAGGAAAGTGTTTGCCTGGTCATCCGATAAGTTGGATACCAAAAAGCGCATGCTGTTTTTGTGGATAACTTCGTTCGCATAATCAACGATCGTATCACCAAAGTTATAGCTATATCCGGGGACATAAGTAGCATTCACGGCAAGAACTTCACCGGGAGCAAGGCTGATGCCTCCGGTAGCAATGGCGATAGGTTTAGAGGATGCCAGAACTGCTGTGGAGTCGTCAGGGGTGAGGCTTTAGCTATTTCAGCTATATCGGTGACGTTGGGCGAAAGTTTTACAATTAAAGTTTTGTCATACACCCTTCGCACTTCCCTGGTAACAGCTTCCGCGCCCGGACAGGTTATCCCAAATGCCATTC
>JAWOBQ010000278.1:0-9669 GCA_046484255.1 Bacteroidales bacterium
ATTGCCCCGGCCTTCAATTGCCCTGGCCTTCAGGCCGGGGATCAATAGAAGAGCTCCCTAATGTCTCTAATAGCCCTAATTGCCCCGGCCTTCAATTGCCCTTTTCCACCAGGAGATTAAAAGGGCTAAAGCCCTGAGTGTTTTTGAAGATAATCAGACCATGCACTCTGCCCTAAAGGACAGAGCAATTAAAGGACAGAGCCCGAATTGCCCCGGCCTTCAATTGCCCTGGCCTTCAGGCCGGGGATCAATAGAAGAGCTCCCTAATGTCTCTAATAGCCCTAATTGCCCCGGCCTTCAGGCCGGGGGTTAAGAATCAGAGCCCCACTACCCTTAATAGCCCCCACCGGCCCCAATTGCCCCGGATCAGGATCAGGATCGGATTCTTTAATAAATATACAATTTTGCTCAGGGATCAGGAGTTTTAATTTTACCGTTTAGAATGAATTATTTCTCCTTCTTTGTATTCTATTTCACGAAGCAGTTTTCCCCGTTCATTATAGAACTTCCATGTGCCGTGTTTTTGATGGTCTTTATATTCACCTTCCACTTTTACCTGTCGGTTTGCAAAATATTCGATGAACGCCCCATCCGGTTTTCCTTCTTCAAATCCCTGTTCTTTGATCAGAGCTCCGTAGCCAGCAAAAAACTTCCAGTTTCCGTCTTTTTCCCCGTTTTTATAATCCCCTTTTTGCTTTACCGTTCCGTCGCTGCGATAGGTAGTACTTTCCCCATGTTTTATATTATTTTTCATGTGGTGTTCAAATTGTTTATTACCGTTTTCATAAAAGGTCGTCCACAAACCGTGTTTTTTATCTTTGCGGTAGTTGGCGATATATTCCGGGCTGCCGTCCGGCAAAAACCCTTTCCATTCGCCATGCATCATTCCTTTCTTAAACTGCCCTTTGTCTTTGATTTGTCCGTTTTCCCACCAGGAAGTCCATTCTCCTTCCTCTCTTCCTTCTTCAAAATTTCCTTGCTGGAGTTTCTGGCCGTTCTCATACCAATTGGTCCATACGCCGGTTTTCCGGCCCCGGTCCCATTGGCCTTCACGTAATTTTTCCCCGGATTCATACCAGTATGTCCATGAGCCATGGGGTCTGCCTTCCACAAAAGATCCTTCGGAGGCTTTATTTCCGTTTTCGTGATAAAAAACCCAGAGGCTGTCCTGCAATCCTTCGATATTTTTCCCTTTCATTTCCAAATTTCCGTTCTCATGCCACCAGGTACATATGCCATGCTTTTTCCCGTTCTTATAGGCGCCATCAAATGCTTTTTGGCCGTTTTGATACCAGCGTTTGTGCAGGCCGTGGCGGGTTCCGTCTTTGAAATGTACGATTTCTCTAAGTTGCCCGCTATGGTCATAAAATTCCCACTTCCCTTGTTTCATTGTATCTTTCACCTCTCCTGTAACTTTGGGCTCTCCGTTATTAAATCGTTCGATCCAGGGGCCGTTTTCATAATGGATATCTTCTATCAGTTTTCCGGAGGGTGTCCATGATTTCCAATTGCCGGTTTTTTCGCCCTGCTGGTATTCTCCTTCAATGATCTTGGCTCCGGTTTTGAAATATCCGCTCCACCAGCCATGTTTTACAGAGTCTGGCATCAACACAGTGCCCTGGAATTTAATGGTATCATTGGGCCAGTGTGTAATTACCGTATCCAGATATACCGAATCCTGTTCGTCCTGAGCCAATACCGGCTCTGCAAGAGATACCGTAATAAGCAGCAGGGTTATCAAGGTTTTTATAATCAATTTTTTTTGCTTTATCATCAGAAGATCGGGTTTAGCCATTTATGATCAATATTTTCTTTGGGTTGTAAAATTAACGAGTTTTTCAAGCGAATCGCGTGCTTGAGAAGGAGGAAATTCAAATAAAATATCCAGCGCCTGGTTTTTAAAACCCTGCATTTTTTTTCGGGCGTATTCAATACCCCCGCTTTTGTTGACAATAGTAATGATCTCACGTATTTTTTGAGGGTTTTTGTTGTGTTGTTTTACGGTACGTATGGTATTTTTTTTGGTATTTTTGTCGGTAGTTTGCAGGAAATAGATTAGGGGCAGTGTCATTTTTTTCTCTTTCAAATCGTTTCCGGTGGGTTTACCGGTAGCATTCATTTTTTCATAATCGAACAGGTCATCTTTGATTTGAAAAGCAATTCCGGTTTTTTCTCCGAACAAGCGCATTTTTTCCACGGTATCCTTGGGTGCTCCTGCCGAGGAGGCTCCTGAAGCGCAGCATGAAGCAATGAGGGAAGCAGTCTTTTTCCGGATAATATCAAAATACAATTCTTCTGTAATATCCAGCTTCCGTGCTCTTTCGATTTGCAGGAGCTCTCCTTCACTGATCTCCCGGGTGGCTTCAGATACGATCTTCAGCAGGTCAAATTCATTATTGTCCAGCGCCAGCAAAAGCCCTTTGGATAACAGGAAGTCGCCCACAAGTACGGAAATTTTGTTTTTCCATAATGCGTTGATAGAGAAGACCCCCCGACGTTCATAGGAGTCGTCAACCACATCATCATGCACCAGCGTGGCCGTATGCAATAGCTCGATCAATGAGGCCGCCCGGCAGGTATGCTCCGTTATCTTTCCGCAGAGCGAGGCACTTAAAAAAACGAATAAAGGCCGGATCTGTTTACCCTTTTGCCGTATGATATAACGTAAAACGATATTTAGTAACGGAACCGGGGAATGCAGTAGCCCTTTAAATTCTTTCTCAAAAACAGAAAACTCTTCCGCTATGGGTTGTTTTATTTCCGTAAGCTGTTTCATAATTCAGGTTTCAAAAATAACAATACTTTTGTCCGAATAAAAACAGGGGAATGATCTTTTTTTTAATATGATGTTTTTGAAGTGATTACGATTAATGGAGTCCGGTCTGAAAAGATCATACCTGATTTTCAGCGGGTGTAATAAATTTTGTGTTTTCAGAGAAACGCTTAATTTTAAAGTGATAATTAAATATGGCAGGCATATTATATGACAGCATTGTATATGGCCCGGTAAGCAGCCGGCGGTTTGGTATTTCCCTTGGGATTAACGTGCTTCCCGAGCATATGAAATTTTGTTCTTTCGATTGCATTTATTGTGAGGTAGGTTGGAAAAGCAGGGATCCCGACCATGAAGGGATGGATCTTTTTAACAGTCGCACGGATATTCATTACTCTCTGGAACAGCGTTTAATAGATTTGAATGAGCGGGAGGTTTTCTTAGACAGCATCACTTTTTCCGGAAACGGGGAGCCCACAATGCATCCTGAATTTGCAGGGATTATGGAAGATACAGACAGGCTTAGGGGTCATTATATGCCTGATGCCAGCCTTACTGTACTTTCCAACTCAACTACTTTGGATAATCCGGCAGTGTTTGCCTCGTTAATGAAGAATAACAATAATGTGATGAAGCTTGATGCCGGCTCGGAATATCTTTTCCGCCTGATCAACCAGCCGGTGAGAAGCATCACATTGGAAAAGATCGTAAAAAACCTGAAGCGGTTTAACGGCAATCTTATCATACAATCTATGTTTCTCAGGGGGGAACATTTGGGCCGGCGTGTAGATAATACCACAACAGAAGAGGTGGGCCAATGGCTGGGGCATATTCGGCAGATCGCGCCCCGGCGGGTTATGTTATATTCTATCGATCGTGCCACCCCCATCCATACCATTGAGAAAGTGCCCCGGGAAGAACTGCAGCAGATCGCCGAAAAAGTGAGAGCCGCCGGAATAGATGCCCTATCTTATTCCTGAAAGATGTATATGTAAGGGAGTGAGGTTAGATTTATAGGCTCAGTCGCTTAGCTCGCACTGTCTTTGCCTTTATATAAGCCGGAAACAGATTGATTTACTTTCCTTTACATTCGTGCATTCGTGGCATTCATCTGTTCACCTCTCTTCTTTCACTGTATTTTCACGTTTTAGCTGCAGGTTTTTATGCAGGTATTTTTCGGCCTGGTTAATGGAGATCCCTTTTCTGGCTGCATAATCCGCTAACTGTTCGCGGTCGATCTTACCCACGTTGAAGTATTTTGCATGGGGATGCATAAAATAGTACCCACAAACGGAAGCGGCGGGGATCATCATATAGTTTTCCGTTAGCTTGATTCCTGAGCGGTTTTCGGGGTCAAGCAGGGTAAATAGTTTCTTTTTTTCCGAGTGATCCGGGATGGAAGGGTATCCGATGGCCGGGCGTATGCCCTGGTAATTTTGTTTTAACAGCTCATCGGGGCTTGAATTTTCGTGTGGGGCATATCCCCAGTGTTTTATTCTCACTTCCTGATGCAGTTTTTCGGCAAAAGCTTCAGCGAGGCGGTCGGCCAAAAGGCCGGTCATTATCGCCCGGTAATCGTCTCTGGCGTTACGGAATTTTTCTATGGTTTTATGGCTTCCAATTCCGGCAGTTAGTGCGAAGAATCCCATATAGTCTTTTTGTCCGTTGCTTTTTGGCAATACAAAATCCGAGAGGCAGGCATTGGCTGTTTCTGCTTTACTATGTTGGCTTCTCAGGAAGTTCAGTATCATAAACGGTTGTTTATCGGATTCTTCCGCATAGACTAAAATATCGTCTTTCCGGGCAGTTACCGGGTAAAAGGCAAACACAGCGCGGGCTTTGAGGAGATGTTCTTGAACAATTTCTTCCAGCATATTCTGAGTGTCTTTTTGCAGGCTGCGGGCAGTTTCTCCTTTTCCGGTATGTTCCGGGATTTGTGTATCGGAAGCTTTCATATTCCAGGCTTTCCAGTAAAACCGCCAGTCGATATAGGGGATCAGTTCTTCCAAAGGTTGTTCGTGGATCACTTTTACCCCGGTAAAGGCAGGCTTTACAATTTGCAGTTGTTCCCAATTCCCTTTTGCAGGATTGGCCCGTACCTGTTTCAGGGTTCCCAGCTTAGTGTTGTGTTCAGTGTTTCTGAATTTTTCCCGCAGGCCGGCATATTCTTGTTTGATCTCTTTAAGGAAGGCTTTCCGGGTATTTCCGTTCATCAGTTTATTGGCTATGGTTACACTTTGGGATGCATCTTTTACGTGGATCACTGGCTGATCGTAGGCATCAGCGATTTTCACGGCAGTATGTTCTTTGGAGGTCGTAGCACCGCCAATAAGTAAAGGTGTTTTCATTCCCCGCTTTTGCATTTGTTTGGCCAGGCTTTCCATTTCCAGCAGGGAAGGCGTGATCAGGCCGCTAAGTCCGATCATATCGGCATTTTCTTCTTCGGCTTTATCCAGGATCGTTTCAGCGTTTACCATGACACCCAGGTCGATGACTTCATAGTTGTTGCAGGAGAGGATGACCCGCACGATATTTTTGCCGATATCATGCACATCTCCTTTTACAGTAGCCAGAATGATCTTTCCGGAAGAGGTAGACTTTCCTCCCCCGGCCAGTTCTTCTGCCAGGTAAGGCTCCAGGTGTTCTACGGCTTTTTGCATTACCCGGGCTGATTTAACGACCTGAGGCAGGAACATTTTGCCATCGCCAAACAGTTCACCCACTTTGTCCATGCCCTTCATCAACACGTGTTCGATAATGTGGATCACGGAGTTATATTTTTGGCGGGCTTGTTCGGTATCTTCAATGATGTGTTTATCAATCCCTTTGATCAGGGAGAATTTCAGGCGTTCTTCCAGCGGTTTCTTGCGCCATTCCAGTTCTTCTGTTTCTTTTGTTTTTTGCGGGGATCTCACCTTGTGTTCTGCATAATGGACCAGTCGTTCTGTAGCATCTTCACGTTTGTTGAGCACTACGTCTTCAGCGCGTGCAAGGAGTTCGGGGGGCAGGTTATCATATACCTCCAGCAAGGCGGGGTTGACAATGCCCATGTCCATGCCGGCTTTTATGGCATGATAAAGGAACACGGAGTTCATGGCTTCTCTGACGGGATTGTTTCCGCGGAAGGAAAACGAGAGGTTGCTGACGCCGCCACTGATTTTGACATGGGGGAGATGCTGTTTTATCCAGCGGCATGCCTGCAGGAAGTCTACGGCATAGTTGCTGTGTTCTTCCATGCCGGTAGCGATGGCCAGCACGTTAGGGTCGAAAATTATATCTTCAGCCGGGAAAGCGGCTTTTTTCACCAGCAAGTCGTACGACCGGCGGGCGATCTCGATCTTGCGCCGGTATTCTGCGGCTTGTCCATGTTCGTCAAAGAGCATAACGATCACGGCGGCTCCGATTTTTTTCAGGGATTGTGCTTTTTGTAAAAAATCCTTTTCCCCGTTTTTCAGGCTGATAGAATTTACAAGCGGCTTGCCGGGCACACATTTCACTCCGGTTAAAATCACTTCCCAGTCGCTGCTGTCTACCATCACCGGCACTTTTGCTATCTCCGGTTCAGCCATAGCCAGGTTCAGGAAAGTTTTTACGGCTTTTTTGCTGTCGATCATAGCATCATCCATGCATACATCGATGATCATAGCTCCGTTTTCAATCTGATGGCGTGCCACTTCCAGGGCCTCTTCATAATTCTCCTCCCTGATCAGGCGGGCAAACTTTTTGGATCCGGCCACATTGGTGCGTTCTCCGATATTAACGAAATTGCTGTCGTTGCTAATGTTCAGCGCTTCCAGCCCGGAGAGCTTCAATTGCCGCGGCTGCACAGGTATTTTCCGGGGGGAATAGTGCTTTGTCATGGCGGATAATTGCCTGATATGCTCAGGGCCGGTGCCGCAACAGCCTCCGATTATGTTAACCCACGATTCTTCCAGGTATTCTTTTAAAATGCTCACCATCTCTTCGGGAGTTTGTTCATATTCTCCAAACTGGTTGGGCATACCTGCATTAGGGTGTACGTTCAGCGGGAACTCTGAGATCGAGGCCAGCTCCCTTATAAAAGGTTTTAAGCGGGTGGCGCCAAAGGCGCAGTTTAAGCCGATGCTTAATACATCAGCATGCTTTACCGAATTATAGAAAGCCTCTACCGTTTGCCCGATCAAGGTCCTTCCGCTCGGGTCGGTAACTGTGCCGGATACAATGACCGGCGTATCCGTGCCCAGAGAGCTCTTTACATCTGCCACGGCAGAAAGGGCTGCTTTCGCATTGAGCGTGTCAAAGATGGTCTCTATCAGTAATACGTCAACTCCGTTTTTGATCAGCACTTTTGCCTGTTCGCCGTATATTTCTTCCAGCTCATCAAAATTGATGCTGCGAGCCCCCGGATCATTCACGTCGGGTGAGAGAGAGGCGGTTTTGTTCGTGGGCCCCAGCACTCCGGCTACATAACATTGCCGCCCGGGGGTGGCATCCATCTGCTCCCGAGCGCTTTCCAATGCCAGCACAGCTGAAACAGCATTCATCTCTTCTACCAGACCCTCCATGCCATAGTCGGCCATGCTTACGCGGTTAGCACTGAAGGTGTTGGTCTCAATAATGTCTGCCCCGGCCAATAAGTAATCATGATGTACTTGTTTGACAAGATCGGGTCGACTCAGGCTTAACAGATCATTATTGCCTTTTACTTTGGTTTTTATGTCTTTAAAGCGATCCCCGCGATAACCCGATTCTGTTAATTTCAGGTTCTGCAACTCTGTCCCCATTGCGCCATCTAATACCAGCAGGCGCTTTTGTAAATCTTCTTTGATCATAATTGTTTATATATTTTTACAAAATACATGTTGTTAGTGTCTTCGGATAATTGTCTTTATTTTTAACGCGTTTGCTGCCATTTATCACTTGAACGTATAAAGGACACTCTAACTCGTAAATTGTTTGTTTGCTTTTTAATCATTGACTTGCGTGTCTATAATCCCGGGATTGTTTAGATGGTTAAATTGATTAAAACAGGCCGGGATCTTTCGGCCCCTGCTGCAGATATGCCATAATCCATTTATCAGGACACATACTTTCCTGCGGCGGCATGGCGGCATAGAGATCCACCCCTGGCTTAAAGAACCGGTGCAGGGGGCTGTACACATATTGAGGCTGGATTTTCCAACCACCATAATACGTAATAAAGAAAAAATACTGTTTTCATAATTACTTTTTTGATTTATAATTCCCTTTTGGGTTAGGTATTAGCACCTTGTGCTTTGGGGCACCGGTTGCTAGAGGTTCTCAGAGCCTAATCTCTCCCCTCTTCTATATAAACCAAACAGCTTTCAGGGATTCGAAAAGCGGTTTGCTATGTAATTGCAAATAAAAGAAGTTTTTTTGATATAACCAAATTATTTTATAAGGATTTTAATTTTTGCATCAGGGGTTCGCGTTTATTGTCGGGTTTGCAAGGCTCCTGTGCTGTTTTCAGGGCTTCTGATACACTGTATGGTTTCGGGAGAGGGCCATAGCACTGAAAAACCCCAGGCCGCCATTGGAGATATTTCCCCGGACATTAGCCGGGGGGCCTGAAAACTGGCCTCCCCCGGAAGAAGCTTCCTGCCGGAATGCGGCTATAAACTCAAAATAATCCCGGGTAATGCTATGTGTTACAACGGTTATTTCATCATTATCCTGTCCGTCATAAAAGAAAACAGGAAGCCCCGGGATGTAGCTTCCGTTGACCAGCTCATCATCCGTGTAGGATTTCTGGTTCAGCGTGTCGGTCAGGGGTTCCCCGTTTACGTATAGGTCCCAGATATAGCAATTTCCAGGGTCAGAGGGTTCCTGCCCCCAGATCTTTACTTGTACATCCTTTTGGTTAAACGGACTGGGGAGGGGCTCGGCGCGGATGGAGTCCAGCAGTAATTTTTCGGGCATGGAGTCGGTAGCTGTATAAACAGAAACTCCATTGACAGGCTCATCCAGGTCAATGGTCAGCGTATAGGTTTTTCCGTGTACTCCGGCAAATGAAATATCCGATTCATAAATCCCGGGATCTGCTTCGGAAAAGGTGTAGGTGTTGTTCCCGTCTGAAATACTTACGATGGCAGCTGACACGCGGGGAGTTTGGTTAGCCGTGTAATAGGGGGCTGTTTTGCTTAACTTGATCCTGTGATTGGTATCCCGGTCGGTAACCGTCCCTTCCACCACCAGACGTTCATAACTATCATCCAGCTCCAGCTCTATCTTTTCCTCGCAGGAAAACAATACCAACAGCAGGAAAGGAAGCAGTATGACTGCTGCTTTTATAAGGATGCTTAATGGATTATGCATATGTTTAAATTTGTTCCTTGTTCTTTGTTTGCCCCGTTAAATGCGACGTTAGGAGCAGATTTAACGGGGTTCTTTGCTTGCCCCCCTGTTAAATATTCATTCATTGGCATTCATAAATTTAACAGGGCAGGCGTGAAACGCGACGTTAGGAGCTGTTTCACCGGTGTTCGGTGTTCGCTTTTTCTCTCAGTCTCTTCGTTCTCTTCGTCTCTTCGTTCTCTTCGTTCTCTTAAGTCTCTTAAGTCGCTTCGTTCACCTCCTCGCATTTAATCATCTTCCTGTGTGTCGAACGCCCCGGCATGGGTGTTTCATTCGTGCATTCATGGCTCTTTTTATTTTGGTCATTTATTATTGAGGCTGGTCTAAAAACACTAAATTTATCACAGCCGCTAAAAATCAGCTTTACCCCAACCCTAAAGGGAGGCTGATTTTCAGCGGCTTCATCCTTTAGGGTTCGGGGTAAAAAGCCGCTGAAAATCAAATGTGACCTTTTTAGACCGGCCTCAATGATTGATAGATTTAAGGTCTTCCAGGGCAAAAGTACTTAATTTTTTCAAATCAAGAGTCCGGTCTAAAAACAC
>JAWOBQ010000298.1:0-4899 GCA_046484255.1 Bacteroidales bacterium
TTTTTCATAGTATGCACTCCTTTAAGTTCTCATTTGATCGGGTTAGTTGCAAACAAGCTCTTTTAAAGCTCCTGTTACAGCCAAACGCTGTACCTTAAATAACCTTTGCAAAAGTTAAAGTAATACGGAATTTTGATCAACAATAGTTCAAAAATCCTTATTACTTTTTGAGCCCAAGTAAGTATTTTCAGGTTTTATTTGTTAAATTTTGAAGCTACATCCTCAAAGCCTGTTTTTAAGGACTCCCAGGCAGAATCTATCCCGTCTTTCAGAGTTTTCCAGGCATCACCACTGGCTTCTTCTAGTTTATTAAGCTTATCCTATCCTTCCTCAATCTTGGTTTCGAGTTCTTTTGCCTTTTCATCATGTATGCAATGAATAATAACCAAACATCGTTTAACCCTATATTTCAGCCAAGAAGGCAAGAGGGAAACAACAGTGAGAATAATTACGGAGTTAATTTCAAAGGAGTAGTTTATATTATGTTTTGTATTATATCAAATTGGCACTTTATTGTCAATTCGATGAAATATACTACTTGAATAAATTGTAGTTACAGTCAGTTTGACCTGCCGGAAGCAAGTATAGTATTATAAACTTAAGAATATATATATTATTAACTGCCAACCAGGCCGGATTTGCCAGTAGAAACGCAATGCAGCACCAGGAAATGATGGGGTGAAATAAACGTGCCGGTTCACAATAAAGACATTGCGGAAATTTTTAATAAAATTGCCAATCTCCTGGAAATAAAAGGAGCTAACCAGTTCCGGGTCCGGGCCTACAGGGATGCTGCCCGGACTATGGAGAACTTGTCAAAAACTGCCGCCGACATGGTGAAACAGGATGAAGACTTATCCGAGCTCCCCGGAATCGGCAAGGACTTAGCCGATAAAGTTGAAACTATTGTAGAAACTGGAACCCATCCACTTTTAGAAGACCTGAAAAAGGAAATACCCGAAGAATTGAGCAGACTGATGAGGCTGAAGGGTATGGGTCCAAAAAAAATCAAAGCTTTATTTAATACACTGGGAGTAAAAACAGCGGATGACCTTCGCAAAGCCGCTGAAACACATAAGATAAAAGAAATATCCGGATTCGGAGAAGTTACCGAAAAAAATATTTTAGAAGAACTGGACCGCTGGCAGGGTGAACAAAAACGCTCCAGGCTGTCTGTGGCCGATCAAATGATTAAGCCTTATTTTGAATACTTGAAAGGGGTCAAAAAAGTCAAGTCCCTGGAGATCGTAGGGAGTTACCGCCGAAGAAAAGAAACTGTAGGGGATATTGATATTCTTGCCACCTGTAAACGCGGATGCAATATTATGGAGCATTTTACTGCATATGAAGATGTAGGCAAAGTCTTATCAAAGGGGAAAACCCGCTCTACTGTCATTTTAAAATCCGGTCTTCAAGTGGATCTACGTGTAGTTTCCCAGGTTGCCTTCGGAGCGGCCATGCATTATTTTACCGGCTCCAAGGCCCATAACATTGCCTGCCGAAAAATCGCGGTCAATAAAAAATTCAAACTTAACGAATACGGCCTGTTCAAGGGGGACAATAGAATTGCCGGACGGACAGAAAAAGAAGTATATGCCAAGCTGAATCTGCCTTATATCCAGCCGGAATTAAGGGAAAACCGGGGGGAAATTGAGGCGGGGCAAAAGGGGAAACTTCCGGAATTGATTGCCCTGGATGATCTACGCGGCGATCTGCATGTCCATACCAAAGCAACAGACGGGCGAAACAGCCTGGAAGAAATAGCGGAAGCGGCTCAGAAAAAAGGCTATGAATATTTAGCTATAACTGATCATTCTAAAAAAGTGAGCGTTGCCAGGGGCCTGGATGTCAAAAGGCTCAGAAAACAAATAGAAGAGATCAACAGGTTACAGGATAAATTCAAGGATATTCGGATTCTTAAGTCGATTGAAGTGGATATTCTAAAAAACGGATCCCTGGATCTGCCGGATGATGTTTTGAAAGAATTGGACCTGACGGTCTGTTCTGTTCACTATAATTTAAACCTTTCCAGGGAAAAGCAAACAGAACGGATTCTAAAGGCCATGGATAATCCCTACATGAATATCCTGGGTCATCCTTCCGGACGCATGATTAATAAAAGGGAACCGCTCGAACTGGATATGGAAAAAATCATGCAGGCGGCGGCAGAGAGAAATATCTGTTTTGAAATCAATTCCGACCCGGACCGGCTGGATCTAAATGATGTTTATTGTAAGTTAGGAAAAGAGATCGGGATCAAGATGGTTATTTCCACCGATGCTCACAGTGTAGAAAACCTGGATTTAATTCGTTTCGGTATCAGCCAGGCTCGAAGAGGCTGGCTGGAAAAAGATGATGTTCTTAATACACTTTCCTGGAAGAAATTAAAAAAAGCACTAAGAAGGAAATAATAATGGGCTACAAACACAACCCCAAAACCGACTTTAAGGATATTAACAAGCTTTCCAAAGAAGAAGCCGCGCAGCAAATTGATGACCTGCGGGAAGCAATCGAGTACCATAATTACCTTTATTACGTGAAAAATCAGCCTGAAATATCCGATGCCACTTATGATAAGCTGTTTAAAAGACTGCAGCAGCTGGAGGAAGCCTTACCCGAATTTGAATCAGACACCTCCCCTACCCGTAAAGTCGGAGCTCCACCGGTCGACAAGCTAAAAAAAGTGGAACATACCGTAACTATGCTCAGCCTCAATGCAGCTTTGGAAGAAAAAGAAGTGCGCGACTTCGATGATTTAATCCGGCGTAACGCGGGGGAAAATGAAGTGACCTATGTGGTAGAACCTAAATTCGATGGGCTTTCTGTTGAAATTGTCTATGAAAAAAAGCGTTTTAAATATGGAGCTACGCGGGGAGATGGTCGCACCGGAGAGGATATATCGGAAAATATAAAAACTATCGGAGCCGTGCCTTTACATCTTCACAAGGAGGGGACCCGGGATATACCCGGTTCCCTGGCAGTGCGCGGTGAAATATTCATGCCCAAAGACGCTTTTCAGACAATTAATAAAGCCCGTATTGAACGGGGTGAAAATCCTTTTGCCAACCCCCGCAATGCCGCGGCGGGAATCATGCGCCAGCTTAATTCGAAAAAGGTGGCGGATATACCCCTGGATATATTTTTCTATGAAATTCTAGAGATGGAGGATGGAGAAGCATTTACTTCTCACTGGAATGCCCTTCAACAGCTCCCAAAATGGGGGTTAAAAACTCACAAAGATAACCGGAAGTGCAAGTCTTGCCAGGAAGTGGAAAAATACAGGAAAAAGATCAGCCAAAAGCGGAATGAACTAGATTATGAAATCGATGGGATTGTCATTAAGGTTAACAGCTATACCTTGCAGCAGCAGCTTGGGACCAGGCAGCGCAGCCCCAGGTGGGCCCTGGCCTGGAAATTCCCGCCAAAAAAAGAGGTAACCAGGCTGGAAGAAATAGTAGTCCAGGTTGGCCGGACCGGAATGCTGACTCCGGTGGCCCTGCTGCAGCCGGTAGATGTAGGCGGGGTTACGGTAAGCCGGGCCACCCTGCATAATGAGGATGAAGTTCAGGAAAAAGATGTGCGGCCGGGAGACAAGGTGAGAATAGCCAGGGCCGGAGATGTTATTCCGGAAGTAGTAGAAAGGATCAAGGAGCCAGGGAAAAAGCGCAGCGAGGAGTTTTCGATGCCGGAACAATGCCCGGTCTGTAATTCAGATACCTTTAAGGAAGGGGCCTACTACTTTTGCTCTGCCGGTTTATCCTGTGATGCCCAGCTTATCGGTCATATTCTGCATTTTGCTTCCCGGGACGCCATGAATATTGCTGGCTTGGGAGAGAAAATTATAAAAAAACTGGTAGACAGGGGTATGGTTAATGATATTGCGGACCTGTACTACCTGTCGGTTGAGGATTTTAAAAAGCTGGAAGGATTCGCTAAGAAATCGGCAGAAAACCTCTACAACACCATTCAGGAAGAAAAAGAAGTCCGATTCGACCGATTTTTATATGCGCTTGGCATCCGCCATGTGGGGCTGCACGTAGCCAGGGTTCTGGCCCGTGAATTCTCTTCCCTGCAGGATCTTCAGAAAGCATCCGTGGAAGAGCTCCTGGATATTCAGGAGATCGGACCAAGGATAGCCAAAAGCATTCATCATTTCTTTCGGCAGAAAAAAAACCAGAGAGTGATTAACAAACTGAAAGAAGCAGGGGTTAAGCCTAAGCTGATGCAAACAACAGAAAAATCCTTTCCACTGGAAGGAACAAAGTTCGTCTTTACAGGAAGCCTTGATGAATTGACCCGTGATGAAGCCAGCCAGGCGGTGGAAGATCTGGGTGGACGGGCTGTCTCCAGCGTAAGTGGAGAAACAGACTATGTGGTAGCCGGCGAAAATCCCGGAAACAAGCTCGACCAGGCAAGAAAACACAACGTGAAAATACTCAATGAACAAGAATTTAAAAGTTTGTTAAATGAAGCCAATTCATAGACCCGGTCAAGAACATAAGAAAAAGGAAAATTTCCTGCTTCTTCTCTTTTCACCTTACCCTCTGCCCTTTAATGGGTATTAAAACACCTGCAGCATATCACAAGACTGCCGTTTCCCCGGATTTATAAGCCGGTTTTTGCAGGGAGGTAAAAATGCCTAACGATGGCATTTCATGTTCCACCTTTCAAATTTTATTTTTTCAACCCAGCACTTGCTTGTTCCTCAATAAATTGCATAAGCTTGTCTTTCGGAATAATAATTTTGCGCTCAGAAACTCGTACCGCTGTAAAGCCAGGTTGCTTTACCAACTGATAAGCCATTGCTTTTGATATTCCAAACAGGGCTCCCAGATCAGGCCAAATACTTAATGTTGCGGGCAAGTCTGCAATATCTTTAATTTGAGTAACCATAATAAT
>JAWOBQ010000322.1:0-10077 GCA_046484255.1 Bacteroidales bacterium
ACTTGACATCGAGACGCGGAACACCGCCGATGTCCGCATCTGCCTGCGCGACGTTGGTACGCGCAATGACGGCGTCCGGGTTCACGGCGTGGAGCGCCACACCGGCCGACAATGTGACAATCAGCGTGCCGAACGCTTCGGCATGGGTGTTTCATATGGCTTAAATTTAATTAGTATCTGTCTATAAAGTCGAGTGTATGATTCAGAATATTCGAGATCAAGGTTTACCCCGTTTTTATCGGGTGTTTACCCCGTTTTTTTTTATCGGGGCGTGCGAACCGAACGAAGTGAGCTCTTGAACACCTTTAAAAATAATTAAGCTTGTGAAAAAAATTTTAAACCGCAGTATACTAACGTATATGAGGATTTAAAATTTGAGCAACAACGCAGATATCGGACATTATGGACAAACACTAATTAAACCGGTTCTTTTCTTCAGTATGGAGCCCGGATGAGATACCTTTTATATCAAACGCTATTTCGATTAGCGCGTTAACTATTAAACACAGCTAAGCTGTGCTATTTACAAGGGAAAACTGTGTTCTCATAATAACTCACAGGAACTGTGATATCCCCGGGTCATTTATTCTCCGTATGAGATATCATGTTTACGCAGGTACTGTTCAGTAACCTCTTCTAAACTATCGGCCCGCTCCAATTCATAACGATTTTCCTCTACAATATAGAACACCATTTCACGCAATCGTTTCACCATCTTCTTTTCATCCCTGTAATAATTCTTAAACTGTCCTTCCGGGATATTATCATTTTTGACATCCGCCGCCAAATCCTGCACTTGTTCATAACTTCTTTCCAACTCATGGATTAAACGATCCGTATTCTCCAGATACTTCCGGTATACCTTTTCAGACTGCCGGTGTAATGCTATCAACTCTTCTTTTTGTTTATCATCTTCCGGAGCCAGGTGTAGCAATTCCGTACTTTTCAGGGTTCGCTCAAAATTGCGTGCAATTATTGAGGAATCTAAAGTATTGAATCTCTCATCAATGGTATCCAATGACTGCTTAAGCGAATCTACCTGAGCCAATTGTTCTTTTTGCTTTTGACTGCTGCAACCAGTAAAAAGCACTATTCCGAAAATTATACTGATTAAGGAAAATCTCTTCATAGGTATAAATTTTTTAAGATCCGTATATTGAGTTCCGGTCAGAAAACACTAAATTTATCGCAGCCGCTAAAGAATAGCTTTACCCCATCCTATAGTATGGTTGATTTTCAGAGGCTTCACCCTTTAGGGTTCGGGGTAAACCGCTAAAAAAACAAATGTGAGCTTTTCAGACCAGGCTCTATAATTTCATTTTTCTATTTTCTTTTGTTTTGTTTACTTATGCACATTTTCTTCGGGCGTTATTTATAATCTTTTGGGCTTCGTGCCTCAGCTTGTTTTGTAGGTTTTCAGTTATCCGAATATTCATTCAATGAATTCATTTCCCAGATATTTAACGAGCACCCGGGGGACTTTTATTTTACTACCCTGTTGATTATTTTCCAAAATCGCTGCCAGCACCCTTGGAAAAGCCAGTGCACTGCCGTTAAGTGTGTGGAGCAATTGTTTATTTCCATGTTTATCTTTAAACCGCAATTTCATTCTGTTGGCCTGAAACGATTCAAAATTTGATACGGAACTTACTTCCAGCCACTTATTTTGTCCTTTCGAAAAGACTTCAACATCATAGGTAAGAGCTGCCGCAAAACTAGTATCGCCACCACAAAGTTTAAGTACACGATAAGGGAGTTCCAGTTTTTCCACAAGTGAAACCACATAATTCACCATTTCTTCAATCACCTCATATGATTTTTCCGGATGTACGATCTGAACAATTTCCACTTTATCAAACTGGTGCAGGCGGTTTAACCCCCTTACATCTTTCCCATAGGATCCGGCTTCACGGCGGAAGCAAGCAGAGAAAGCCGAATTTTTAACTGGCAAGGCCTGTTCGTCCATAATCATATCACGGTACAAATTAGTTACCGGGACTTCTGAAGTAGGGATCAAAAAATAGTCGTCATTCTTTACATTATACATTTGCCCGTCTTTGTCAGGCAACTGTCCGGTTCCAAAAGCAGAAGCTTCATTCACAAGCAACGGAGGTTGTATTTCCTGATACCCTTGCTGGGCGGCAGCATCCAGAAAAAATGCCTGCATTGCCCGCTGCAGCCTGGCCACTTTATCTTTATATACCGGAAACCCTGCCCCCGTAATTTTCACCCCCAGGTCAAAATCGATCAGGTCAAACTTTTTCGCCAGTTCCCAATGCGGTAACATCCCGCTGCCAATCTCCGGGATATTTTCTGAAGTTTTGATCAACAGGTTATCTTGTTCAGTGTTTCCGGCAGGCACCGAGGTATGAGGAACATTGGGCACCTCCATTAATAACTGTTGTTGCCTATGATTTTGATCTGACAGTCTGTGCTGTAGTGTTTTTGCCTTTTTCTTCAGGGATGTGGTCTTTTCTTTTACCGCTTCCGCTTCCGGCTTCTTTCCCTGCTGCATTAACTGACCAATCGTTTTAGCAAGGCGCCGGGACTCTGCCAGGATCTCATCCAGCTCGCTTTGGGTTTTACGTCTTTCTTTATCCAGCTTTAAAATATCATCAATTATAGCATCATTGGTAAACCCTTTAATGGAAAGACGATCAACTATCTCCTTCTTATTATTCCTAAGATACTGTATTTGTAACATAAATCTTGTTTGTTGCAGGTTTCAAAAGTACAAAGAATTTGAAAGCCCTCATACGGAGAATACACATTCGGCAAGAGGAAAAACAAAAAAGTTTCCCTCCTGTTATATTTCCCGTTCATTTTGGGGGGCTACAGTTTCTTTGGCAATCTTGTGTTTTCTTCCTTCTCGCGGGTAACTTTCTTTGCTGCTCTTGCTTCTTCCCCTTCATCTATTCTCGCTAAACGCATATAGTGAACTGCCCTTATGAACGTACCGGCCAGCTCCCTCGAGTAAATCCTCATGCATGGCGTACCAAAAAAATCTCCCGGTGGTAGCCGGGAGATCGCAGTATTTTATTTTGAAATAATTTGCTATGCTTCGCTATGGTCTTGGTCTTCCACAGAAACATAAGAACGATTTCCCTGTTTTTTAGTGAACTTCACAAGTCCATTTTTTAAGGCAAATAAGGTGTGATCTTTACCCATTCCTACATTTTTGCCAGGATGATGACGCGTTCCCCGCTGGCGTACAATAATATTTCCTGCTGTGGCGATCTGCCCGCCATATACTTTTACTCCCAGGCGTTTACTTTCCGATTCACGTCCGTTTTGAGAGCTTCCCATTCCTTTTTTGTGAGCCATATCTGAAAGTTTTTATGATTTTCTGATTCTTTAAGCAGTAATTTCTTCTATTTGTAGTTTGGTTAAATATTGACGATGACCATTCATTTTCTGATACCCTTTTCTTCGTTTCTTCTTAAAAACTAACACTTTATCAGCTTTCATATGCTCCACGATCCTGGCCGATACTTTGGCGCCTTCAATCATTGGGCTACCCACATTGACCTGACCATCGTTATCAACCAGCTTAACTCTTTCTATCTCAACATTGGAGCCTTCCTCTCCTTTCAAGCGATTCACGTATATCTCCTGGCCTTTTGCAACTTTTAACTGCTTACCACTGATCTCTACTATTGCGTACATTGCTTTTGATTTTTAATAGTCAAAAATTCGAACTGCAAAAGTAATCATTTTTATTAAACTACAAATATTTTATCAACAATTTATTTTTGTTGCATTTTGCCCCTGCTATTGCCTTGTTATCCCTTAAAATACCAGAGATAATAAAAAACCCGCTTTGAAGCGGGCTTTTGTGGTACCACCTGGAATTGAACCAGGGACACACGGATTTTCAGTCCGTTGCTCTACCAACTGAGCTATGGTACCCTCGTTTAATAATTTGGTGCAAATGTATAAAAGTTTTTATTATTAATTCCACTTTCAAAAAAATTTTTGTTGCAAAGAAAAAATCATTAGTTTTGCATCTAAATTACAACAAGTTATGAATCTGGCTATTGACATAGGGAATTCACTTACCAAAGCAGGTATCTTTGAGCAGGGAGTTTTACAGCATAGTATTTCATGCAAGGATTTAAGTCCCGGTCTTCTGCACAGCTTACAGCGGGATTATCCTGTTAAGGGATGTATTGTTTCCTCGGTAGGCAGGCTTCCGGATCATATAGCCTCCGGTTTTGATCCCGGCTTTCCGTTTATAGAATTAAATTCACAGACAAAAGTTCCCTTTGTGAATCTCTATGCCACCCCGCAAACGCTGGGCAACGATCGCCGCGCCCTGGCCACCGGAGGCATGACCAAATTCCCCGGCAACAATGTGTTAGTGATCGGCTTAGGAACGGCTATCACGTATGACTTTCTGGATAGAGACAAGAATTATCATGGCGGAGCCATATCCCCAGGATTACAGCTTCGTTTAAAATCTTTAAATACTTTTACGGAAAACCTTCCGTTAATAAACCACAACGAATTTCAAGGATATATTGGCAGGACGACTTCTCAATCTATTGCAGCGGGCGTTATGGAAGGCATAAATGGTGAATTAAAGCACCTTATTAAGCTATACAACGACAATTTTAGCCCACTGAAAGTAATTTTAACCGGGGGAGATGCAAAATATTTTGATAAGAACCTAAAAAATAACATCTTTGTAATCCCGAATTTAGTACTGGTCGGATTAAATAAAATACTGGAATTTAATGCATAGAAAAAACAAAAACATCATTTTCGTTGCCATATTCATGGTTAGCTGCCTGGCAGGCCTATCGCTCAAATCACAAACCAGGATCTCTTCTCCTTATTCCCGCTATGGCATCGGTTCGCTAAGCCAATCGGCCAATGCGCGAATATTAGGAATGGGAGGCGTCAGTCAGGCAAGCGCAAGTTCACTTTATATCAATTATAATAATCCGGCTACTTATTCCGCTTTCAGGAAGCGCTCTTTTGTTTTTAACGGGGGCATCCGATCCCGGCAAAGCGAACTAAAAACATCCACAGAAACTGCTCAATCCAACTACACTTCTTTAGGCTACCTTCAGTTTGGATCACCTGTCACGGAATGGATGGGTATTTCCTTCGGCCTGATGCCATTCAGCAATATCGGCTATAACATCAAAGACGAGCAAACCTATGATGACATTGGCCATGTTTTATACCAGTATGAAGGAAGTGGAGGCATAAATCAGTTTTATATAGGCAGTGGGGTTTCCCTAACCCCGGAACTATCCCTTGGCGTTAATGCGGTTTATTATTTCGGAAAAATGGACCTTAGGCGCTCCAGCATGTTTCCTGATTCTGTGAACTATCTGGACACCCGCATTATTGACCGCCAGAGCCCAGGAGATATCCGGCTGAATTACGGTTTGTATTATGAAAAAAACCTGAATGACGATTACGCACTGGCTTTGGGAGCTACTTTCTCGAACAGATCCCCCATAAATACCAAAAGAGATTATCTTGTACAAAGTATTAAAGCCAGCTCCTCGGATTATATCAGCGTCATTGATACCATTACCATAGACCAGGGCTCCGAGGGAAACATCGTTTTACCTGGATCGCTCGGCGGGGGTTTTTCTATACATAAAAAAGGATCATGGGAACTTTCCGGCGATTTTTCCTGGGAAAACTGGGAAAAGTATGAGGCTTTCGGGGAAAAAGACTCCTTAGAAAATGCGTTTACCGCAGCCTTAGGTTATTCATTCTCTCCCAGCAGCACATCGGTTTCCGCATACTGGAAAAAAATCCATTACCGCCTGGGAGGAAACTATCAGCAAAGCTACCTCCATCTTAGACAAACCCAACTGAATAAAATTGGCATAAGTTTTGGATTAGGATTACCAATACCGAGATCTGCTTCCAGCTTTGATTTAGGCGTTGAAGTGGGGCAAATGGGAACTACCGATAACAATTTAATAAAAGAAACATATGTTGAGGTTTCCCTGGGATTATCGATATTTGAACGATGGTTCGTTCAGCCGAAATATGATTGATAAACATGGAAAAATTAAATACGACAATGAAATCAAATTTTTTAAAAGCATTTGCAAGCATAATTATTCTTGGGTTGTTTGCTTTCCAAGGTACAGCACAGACCGATTCATTAGATGTGGATTTGTCCAACCCTGAAAAACCAGATATCATGAAATGGGGGGAAGGAGAAGATAGTGTTTCTTGTGTGAAAAACTTTTCATTATACCGGGAAGACTACAAAAGTTACAAGAGGAACAAAAAATCCGGAGATCATGAGTCGGCCGGAGAGTACATAGAAAGTGCCGTCGGCCCCTGGAGATATGTTTTTAACAACTGTCCGATGGGAAGCCAGAACATATACCGTGACGGCGCGGAAATTTATAAATTCCTTTATGAGCAAGCCGACGACAACAATAAACAGGCTTACGGGGATACGCTAATGATGATCTATGACCAAAGACTTGAAATGTATGGCTGGAAAGAAAGCGTCGGTTATATTTTAGGCAGAAAAGCAGTGGCCCACTTAAACTTTAAGAAAGGCTATGAAAAAGAAACCTTTGAATTATTTGAACAATCCTTCAAATATACTGAAGAAGGAAAACATGAAGCTGCTGTTTTGTTTTACCATCTTTATTCAGCCGTGAACTTATTCCGCACAGGAAAAGGAGAAAAAGAAGTCATTGTCCGTACCTATGATAAAGTTTCATCGGTTTACCTTGATATGATCAACAACAAAAAGGAGGGTTATAAAGCCTTTGAAAAGCTCTATCCCCGTATTGAACGGACTTTTAAGCCATTTGCCACCTGTAAAGACCTGATCGCTGTCTTTAAGCCCCAATTTGAAGAAAGACCGGAGGATGTGAAATTGCTCAAACGTATTTCGGAAATGCTGGACGATCATGATTGCACAGAAAGTGACCTGTATTTTAAAGCTACCCGCCGCCTTCATGAGGTAGAACCCAGCGCCGAATCCGCATTCTTAATGGGTAAAATGGCTATTAAACGTGAGCTTCTTGAAGAAGCGACAGGATATCTCCAGGAAGCGGCAGATTCTTTTTCTGATAATGAGAAAAAGAACCAGGCGTATTATATGTTAGCCAGTGTATACCGCGAACAAGATAAATTCAGAAGTGCCCGCAGCAGTGCACAAAAAGCGCTGGAATATAATAAGGATGATGGCAGATGCTATATTTTGATCGGCGATTTGTATGCCAATAGTGGCTCAAGATGTGAAACAGACAACGCGATTGAAAGCAAGTCTATATACTGGGCAGCGGCTGACAAATACAAAAAAGCACAAAGCGTGGACGAAGAAGTAGCTGATCTGGCCCGGGAAAAATTAAACCGCATGAAAAACTACTTCCCTTCCCAGGAAGATATTTTCTTTGAAAACTATAACACGGGAGATACTTATCAAGTCGAATGCTGGATTAATGAAACAACTACTGTCAGACACCGATAATAAAAATAAACACCTATGGGCCCTGACAAAGAGCATCGCTATAATTTTTTATATGTTGATGCTCTTTGCTTGCTCGAATGATATGGAAATGGTCTCTGCCATTTCCAAAGAAAAAGAACTGCCGGTGGATATCGCCAAAGATGTGGTTATTTCGTATTCCGATTCCGGCCAGGTAAAAGTACATCTGGACAGTAAAAAAATGGAAAGCTATGCAGGGGAAAAGCCTTATATTGAGATGCCGGAAGGATTATACGTAAAGTTTTATGATAATAATGGCAGTGTTAAGTCCACGCTTACTGCCAATTATGCGATCAGCCATGAGAAATCAAAAACAATGGAAGCCAAAAATGATGTAGTCCTTATTAATGTCAAGGGCGAACAACTTAATACCGAACATCTTATTTGGAAGCAGCAAGAAAACAAAATTGTCTCCAACGAATTTGTTAAGATCACCACAGACGACAAGATCCTGTTTGGCGAAGGACTGGAAGCTGATGAAACCATGGATAACTGGACCATCAAAAACCCTAAAGGCACAATCTATCTGGATGATGAATATAAAGGAAATAACCGATCCCAAAATGACAGCCTCTCCCCATCAAATAATTTGTAATTTTACCTGAAAAACATCAAGCCCAAAATGGATCCGAACTGGCTTATTCTTGGTATTACAATAATCTTATCCGCCTTTTTTTCCGGCATTGAAATTGCTTTTGTCAGTTCTAACAAATTGGTTGTGGAACTGGACAAACATAAAAACAAATTCGGTGGAAAGATCCTGTCTTCCTTTGTAAAATCACCCTCCAGTTTTATCTCATCCCTTCTCCTTTGCAATAATATTGCACTGGTGATCTACGGAATTGCTGCAGCACGCATTATTAAACCCTGGCTGCAGCTACAGTTCCCTGTATTGGCAGGTAATAACTCATTTTTATTATTAAGCGAAACGATCATTGCAACCCTGGTGATCCTCATCACCGCCGAGTTCCTTCCAAAAGTTGTTTTCCGCATTTATGCCAACAAAGCTTTACGCGTTTTCGCAATCCCTTTAAGAATTATCTATATCATTTTCTATCCCTTAAATATTTTCTTTCACGGATTGGCAAAGCTGATCTTAAAAAAGATCTTTCACCTCAACTTCAACAAACAAACATATCCACTTACCTCTGTCGATTTAGACAACTATGTAAAAGAATATACCAGGGAGATAAAAGAAGAAGACCATATCCTCCCCCCGGAAATGCAAATGCTGCATAATGCCATCGACTTTAAAAATATTCGTCTGCGCGAATGTATGATCCCCCGAACAGAAATTGTGGCCCTGGAAGAAAACGATAGTGTTAATGAGCTGAAAAACGCTCATTTAAAAAGTGGCCATTCCAAGATCATAATATACCGCGGATCCATTGATAATATCATAGGTTATACCCATGCCTATGACATGTTCAAATACCCGGTATCCATCAAAGACATCTTAAAGCCTATTTTATATGTACCCGAAACTATGCTCGCCAACCAACTGCTTTCTAAATTGATCAAAGAACATAAAAGCATTGCCGTAGTCGTCGATGAGTTTGGAGGAACTTCCGGAATACTCACATTGGAAGACGTGATCGAAGAAATTTTTGGAGAGATTAAAGATGAATTCGATACGGATGAACTTATAGAAAAACAAGTAAATGAAAATGAATATATATTCTCCGGAAGGCTGGAAATTGATGAGCTAAATGAAAAATATAATTTTGATCTTCCTGAAACAGAAGATTTTGAAACCCTTGCCGGCTTTATACTATATCATCATGAAAATATCCCGGAACCCAACTCAGAAATTACAATTGGGAAATACAGCTTTACTATTCTTAAAGCCAGTAAAACACGTATTGACCAGGTACACATGCAAATTATCAATGACACAGAATAAGCATCATATCCGGCAAATTAAAAAATCAGGCAGCCGGCAATTACAAAAATCGCTTTCTTAAACAAAATATGTATCGTCCAAGTTCGTTTTACCTTATAATGAATAACAAATTACTTTATCATATTGCGGCAATTGCCATGGTTCTGATGACTAGTTCCTGCATTAAGCAGGAGCAGTATCCCGATGAACCGCATATTGAATTTGAGCAATTTGACAAGACAAATAATGACTCCACAGGGATCGTTACCATCAGTTTTACAGACGGCAATGGAAACATTGGCTTAAGTGCTTCTGATACAGTAGATCCTTATACGGGAGAATATTTTTATAATTTTTTCCTGCATATCTTTAAAAAAACCAACGGGAATTATGATTCCGTTCAAACAGATTTTCCCTACCACGGAAGAATACCGGAACTGGAAAATGTTACGGAAGGTGAAAGTATAGAAGGTGACATTGACATAGAAATTGATATTTATTCCATGGATGTTTTTATTCCAGTGGATACACTTGTGTTTGATATATATATTGTTGACCGTGACTTAAACCACAGCAACACTATACGAACCCCTCCCATTATCCTTAATAGTTTTTAAACGCATCTATGATCACTAAGACACCTTGTCCACTTTATTGACAGACTCTAATTAGTGTTTGTCCATAATGTCCGATATCTGCGTTGTTGCTC
>JAWOBQ010000333.1:0-7145 GCA_046484255.1 Bacteroidales bacterium
TTAATGAAGTTACCCCGGTGTTTAAAACTGAATCGGACGAGGTGATCTGTTTGACCATTAGCCGTTAAAATTGCTCTTATTTCCAAGCAAGGCTAAAATGTTGCCGGAATATTTCCCTGGGCATTGGACATTTGAATATTGTTAATGTCTCTTTTATAAGAAAATAGAACAACAAGATTCTCATAGAAACAATAAAAAACAATAATGAGCCCGGTCGAAAAACTCAAAATTTATTACACCCGGTAAAACTCAAAAGAAACCTTTTTGTCCCGCGTTCAATTATTATATTTGCTGAAAAAAGCAAATGAGAGCAATTATTCAACGGACTACCCGTGCAGAAGTACGGATAGAAGGACAATGCAAAGGGAAGATCGGCACAGGGCTGGTGATTCTGGCAGGGATCATTGATGATGACAATGAGGAGGATATTCGATGGATCAGTGGAAAGATCGCCCGGATGCGTATTTTTGAAGATGAAGCACGAAAAATGAATAAATCTGTTCAGGATGTGGGAGGTAATATTCTGCTTATTTCCCAGTTTACACTACATGCCAGTACGAAAAAAGGAAACAGGCCTTCGTTTATTAAAGCAGCTTCCCCGGAAGTGGCTATTCCTTTGTATAACAAGCTGAAAGACCAACTGGAGAAAGATACCGATGCCAGCGTGGAAACCGGAGAGTTTGGTGCTTTTATGGATATCGATTTTATTAATGACGGGCCGGTGACGATTATGTTAGACTCTAAAAATAAGGAATAATGGAAATCAAACAAGCACAGCAACAGGTAGACCGCTGGATACAGGAGAACGGCGTACGTTATTTCAATGAGCTTACCAATATGGCCATACTTACCGAAGAAGTGGGAGAATTGGCCAGGATCATTGCTCGTCAATATGGAGAGCAATCCTTTAAAGAAAGTGATAAAACGCATAATCTGAGTGATGAAATGGCCGATGTCTTATGGGTGCTGATCTGCCTGGCTAATCAAACCGGGGTTGACCTGGAAGAGGCGTTAACGGAAAATATAAAAAAAAAGACCTTGAGGGATAAGCAACGCCATAAGGCGAACAGTAAATTGAAATGATCACTAACTTTATGGAGGAAGCGATTTATTTGTTTTAACGTATTAATTCATTGGAAAATGCGGGATATATTCATCTTTTTGTGGACTTTTCTTCTTTTGGTCTCTCCTGTTGAGCTTTTGCATGGGCAGACTACCATAGAAGGGCGGGTTAGTGATGCCGGAACCGGCGAGCCGCTGGCATTTGCCAATATTTCTGCTCCGGGATTAAATAAGGGAACCACAACGGATATAGACGGAAATTTTTCCATAACGTTCAAAAAACCGGTAGATTCCTTTCTGGTTACGTATGTAGGATATAAACGAAAAGTGGTATATGCCCAAAAAGAGAAACAGCATTATAATATCACCCTTAAAGCTACGGAATTTGACCTCTCAGAAGTAACCATCACTCCGGGGAAAAATCCGGCTCACCGGATTATCGTAAAAGCGATCGAAAACCGGGACACGAATAATCCGGAGTCGGAAGGTGCCTTTGTGTTAAAAACCTATAATAAGCTAATTGCCAAGCCCGATAAGGATTTTATGCGTAGGGATAAAAGTATTGCCGATTCTGTGAAGCAAAACATCCGTGAACAATTTTCCGATAAGCATCTGTTTATTATGGAAAGTGTGAGCCAGAGGTTTTTTAAAGCTCCGGACAGAGTGAAGGAAAAGATCCTTCATACTCAGGTTTCAGGCCTTCAAAATCCCTTTTTCTTTATGCTGGCTACCCAGCTTCAGTCCTTTACATTTTATGATGACCTGATCAACATAGGTGGCTACAGGATGGTTAACCCCATCAGCCGGGGCAGTACGAAAAAGTATTGGTTTCGTATAGAAGATACTACCTATGTGAAAGGGCCGCAGGATACGGTTTTTACCATCAGTTTCCGAAAACGGGGCGACCGCAGCTTCAGCGGCATGCAAGGAGTTATCCAAATCGGTAGTGAAGATTTTGCCATACGTTCGGTGATTGCATCTCCGGCAAAAGAGCAACCATCACAATCCGGAACAAAGGAAACGGGGGGAACCAACGAACAAGCCCAGCAAGAGCTGTCTATAAAAATCCAGCAGAAATATAAAAAGGTGGAAGGAAAAAAATGGCTCCCTGAGCAATTGAATACGGATATTGTGGCGCCCGGGATTAGTTTAGCCGGGGTGCCTGTAAAAATAGAAGGACGGACGTATATACAGGATGTGGAATTGAAAGACGATATACCCAATCGTGTCTTTGATGAAAACTATCTGGAAATGAATGAAAATGCCGCTGTTCGAAACGACAGTATGATAAGGGTTTACAGAGCAGGGAATGCTATGGAAATCGATAAGAATACATATGATTTTATTGATAGCCTCAGTGAAGCAGAAAACCTGGAACGTAAGATCACTTTCTTGCGAATCTTAATGGATGGGCATATTCCATGGGGGCCTGTCAGTTTTGATCTGGATAAGCTCCCCACGTTTAATATTTATGAAGGTTGGCGCCTGGGGGCCGGCATTAGCACTAATGAGCGGTTTTCAAAAGTTATCAGGTTATCAGGATATGCAGGATGGGGTACGAAAGACCATCGCTGGAAGTATGGAGGAGCACTAAATGTCAGGCTTTGGGATGCTCATGATGTTTATATGAATGCCGAGTATAAAAATGATATCAGAGAGTTTGGGCGGCTGCCTGCTAAAAGGAGTACCGGCTTGCTGGATGAATCAGGATACCGGGATTATTTGGTCTCCCGTTTTGACAGGGAAGAATTGACAGAACTAAGCCTGGAATTCCGGGTATTGAATTTTGCTGAGATCACTACCGGTATTCGACACCGGGATCTTACGTTTTTTGATAATTATCGTTTTGTATCGAATAATGAATATGCGACTATTGGGTTAGACGGGATCAGAACGTGCGAGCTTTTTGCGGGGCTGCGTTATGCTTTTCGGGAACGGTATATCAAGACCCCTTTGGGAAAAACTTCGCTGGGGTCCAAATATCCGGTCTTTTGGCTTGATTATACCCGGGGAATGGATATGCTTAAAGGGCAGTTGGAGTATGAAAAGTTTGATTTTCAGGCTCAAGGGGATTTTTATACCAAATATTATGGGACTATTTCTTTTGTGGTGCGGGCAGGGACTGCCTCTGAAAATATCCCGTTAAGCCTGCAATATGCAGGGTTTGGAAGTTCAGATAATTTTAATGTTGACTGCCCCGGGAGTTTTAATACAATGGATATAAATGAGTTTGGAGCAAATACCTATGCGGCTGTTTTTCTGGAACATGATTTTAAAAAACATCTGTTCCGATCACAGTACTTCCAACCTTCCCTAAAGCTAAGAACATCTGTTTTATGGGGAAGCCGGGGAGCTTCAGATTATCATGCCAATATATCATACAAAAGCCCGGAGAAAGGGTATTTTGAATCCGGACTGCTGATCGATGAGCTGTTTAAATCTTCCTTTAGCAGTGTTGGTCTAGGGTTTTATTATCGCTATGGCCCTTATAACCAGGGAAAATTACTGGATGATCTGGCCGTTAAACTCGTTATTGGATTGGGAATATAAACCGGACTCAGCTTTGAATACTCAAATTAAAGAAGGGATGCCTTGAATGCACAAATTGAAAAGGAAAATCATGGATGTTATTCCAACATTCGGGGGGAAATAAAAATGGTATCCCCATTTTGAGTGCTTCAGTCCAATAATAATCAATTGATTACAAAGACGTTCCAAGGGTAAACGAAAAACAGGCTTACATTAAATTGATCTTTGCTTCTCTATTAAATTCTCTACAGCAATAATTACTTCCAGTTTTTGGTTTGACAAGCGCTCCAGGGTTCTGTCCAGATAATCATGGCCAAGCATTTGACGGATATATCTGATTTCATCAAAAAAACGATCCCATTGTTTTTGACTTGAGTTTTGCTTTAAAACAAAACGGCCGATACGACCTAAAGTATAATCGGATAAGGTGTGGTAATGACGAATATCTTTAATCAGTATCTGAATAAAACTTCTGAGCTGTTCGTCTTCCCTGCGAATAAACTTATAGGCCATTTTCAGGTTATTGTGAGCTTTCACTTCTAAAGATATTTCGCTTCTTCCTGATTTATATGCCGGTTTATAATTTTTTATTGCTTCATAGTTTTCCCAGAAGGAAGCAGAAAGATTTAACTTCTTCGTATCTATATTACATTCAACAGATTTCAGCAATTCCTCCATCTGTAGGTTGTGAATTTCCTTAGGCAGGCTTTCTTGTTCATTATTTCTAATTTGCTGGGCAAACATTCCAAGCCCTTTTTTGCGTAGAACATTCAATTCTGAAGACTGATAAGGTTTAGCCGTTTTCACGCGAGCCGGAAGATTATTTATTTTCTCTATAACCTCAGGATGATGTTTTTTAATTTCTTCAAAACGATTGCGTATTACAGTAACAATATTTAATTCTTGCTCGTCTTCGGGATTTTTATTGATTTTTGAAAACAATTCACTTGGCGCCGGTTCTTCATTTTGATCAAAAATTTTAGCATCCTCTCCTAACGAACGGTGGATTAAGAACATTTTTTGTGCAGCTATTTGCCGGCTTTTCACCACATCTGCTCCTTTTTCAGAAGGGAAAAAGTTAAAGATAAACAGTTCATCAAATACTTTTTTTCCAATTCTGTTGATACGACCAACACGCTGAATGACCCGTGTGGGATTCCATGGAATATCATAATTGATAATAACACCTGCCCTGTTAAGATTAAAACCCTCAGAAAGTTTGTCGCTTGTAATTAATAGATCGAATTCATCTTCCTGCTTGCCATTGTACTGTGCATCAAAGTTAGAATATAACTGTTTTTGCATCTTTTTGGTTACTTTTCCGTCGCAAAACAGCACACGCTTTTGCATTTTTTCTTCAAAGTAAGGTTGCAGATGCTTTACTGTATCTACATATTCCGTAAAAATGATCACTTTCCGATGACGGTTTTCCCGTTTCAATACGTCATTTACCGTCAACAGTACATTTTCACGTTTCGGATCGGTATTAACAAGATCCAAATCTTCAATTTCCTGCAAAATATTGTCAAACAGTTTCCGGTCTTTCTCTATATCCTGATGAAAGTCATCTTTATATTCAAACTTGTTAATGTTGTAAACCCTGTCATTTTTTCCGGTTTTGTTTTGACTTAAACTTTTCTCAAAATCAATCAGCGCTTGTTCAATATCCTCTTCACTTCCTTTATAAACCGATTCAATCAGCTTACGATCCAAAATGTACTTTTGACCGGATTTCTTGATGAATTTCTGCACCACTTCATGGATATGCTTAAAACGCTTAATACTTTCATTAAAAGCACCAAAAGAGCTTTCAAAACGTTTAACCAGCAAGCGGCGCATAAATTCAAATAAGTTTTGTTGTTGTTGGAATGCACGATTCCCTGCCTCATCCAACTTATCCTCATCAATTTGCTTTTCATAAACAAAAGGTTGGTATATGGCCCCTTTAAAAAGACCGTCTTCGCCAAAATACGTATTAATCACCTTATCGTAAAACTCCGATTGTTTTTTTGACAATTCAAAAAACAGCTCTTTAGGATCAGCAATTTCGCCCAGTGTTTGGATTTCTTTCGAATATTGATAGTCTGTTTTTAAGTCAAGACGGTTACGGCGAATAACTACCGGAGCAATAATTTGCTTAATCTGGGCTGCCATTGCACTGGTTTCTTCCTTTACCAATTCAATATTGACAGGTGGTTTCCCCCCCACCAACTGAACATAATACTTCTCTGCTTTAGCCCTTTTCTTGCCTGAGCGCGAATTATAATTTTTCAATATGTAAGACAAATAGCGAAACCGATATTCATAAGAGCGGAAAGTAGCCTCCATATTATCTTCAATGGTAATACCCGATTTACCGGGGACAATAAACAGTTTCAGCAGGGAAAAGATGTCTGCTGGTGAATTATTGAAAGGCGTTGCCGTTAATAGTATAACAATTTTATCACGGCAAATATTCAACAATTGCTCATAAGCTTCCGTGTCCTGATTGCGAAAATAATGAGCTTCATCTACAATCACCATTTCAATGTCTCGTGTATCTTTTTCCAGCGAATTTGAAAGTTCTTCCAGTTTACCCCGGCTATGCACTTCCCAATCGTGAAGCTTAAAACGATTTAAATATTCATACCACCCTGTGTTTTTATTTTGATCGCCTATCAAACCAGGCGGGCAGATTACGACACCGCGCATCCCCATGTTTTTAGCAATCAATGAGGCAATTACTGATTTACCCAAACCAACCACATCAGCGATAATGGCGCCATTATATTCCTGAATAATACTCAACGCCTGATTTACAGCATCAAGCTGATAACTGTATTTTTCGAACCCATTTAATTCTAACAATTTCTCCACGTCAGGCCTGATTTCGTTACGGGCCTGCAAGTCCAGATAGGTCTTCAAAACCAATGCATATGCCTCATACGGTTCTACCGATGCTGCCTGGGATTTATTTCGTATAAAATTGATCAATGCAGTCTTGCGGTCTTCTTCTTCCGTTATTTTGACTGCATTTTCCCATAGTTCATCAAAATATTTTTCGGCATCATCAAAGCCATAATCCCGGATTTCTACATTAAACTCTTCCTGCCCTTCCAAACCGGCTTTGGTAAGATTACTGCTGCCTGTGATGAATTCGCCCTGTCTGTCCGTAAACAAATTTTGTTCTTCGTTATATTTAAACAAATACAATTTGGCATGACTGGGTTCCGCTGTTTTGGCTATTTCAAGACGACCTGTTTCCAGCATATCCAGGAAAAAAGTCACCTGATTATAAAAGGGCTCAGTATCCATCTCCTCGTTGTTGATGGCATAGCTCATGGAAGTCATAAATTGCTGAAAAATATCATCTCTTGACAGGGTCGGCTCCTGGCCTCCGTGTTCCACAACCGTAGAAAGCCTGCTAAGCAATTGATCAACCTGCAGCCCGATCAGTAACTTTACACGCAGCCCGGGATTGGCTTTGATGCTCTCATATACATCTTTCCATCCGGAAAAATAAAAGAAACCAACCAGAAACTTCAATTCCTCACTACCTGTAATAATACGTCGCA
>JAWOBQ010000335.1:0-8122 GCA_046484255.1 Bacteroidales bacterium
CCGGTGATAAGCCCTTGTTTGAGAAGTTCAGCAAAGATAAAGAAGCACTTAAGGAGAAGATCGTTAAAGCCAATAAAGAGCTTAAAGAGGTTTCGTATAAATTTAAAACCAATTAGTGTTTGTCTCAACTTAATCAACTCAATTACTTATCCCCGGGGGTCCGGTTGTGGAAATTCCCAGTATCAGGCCGGGGTCCGGGCATATTTTCAGGAATTTTTCCCTTTCTGAGCATTTCGCTACGCCCGGAAAGTCGCCTTTTTTCCCCATCATATTAGAGATTAGCTGAAAGTGCAAATGTGCCGGCCATTGGCCGTTCTCATCGGGCGAGCCCAGGGTGCAGAAAGCTTGTCCTTTTGCTATATGTTGCCCTTCAAAAATATCTTTCAGGGAAGCTAAGCTCAGATGCCCATAAAGGGTATAAAAAAGAATGCCTTCCAGTTCATGCGCTAAAATAATGGTAGGGCCATAGTCGCCATAGTTATCGTTATGGTTAAAGCTATGAACCCTTGCTGCTAAAGGGGCATGTATGCTCGTGCCCGCAGTCATCCACAGGTCAACACCGAGATGAAGGGTGCGGGGCTCCTGTCCGGGGGGAGTGAAATGTTCACTCTTTGTATAGATGCTGCGGTCTTCATCATATCGGCCTATGGCAATATCCGCACCGGCAGATTCGGTAAATGCTTTGATGGTTTCACTGAACAGGGCGTTATCTGAAATCTGTTCTATTCCAAGATCCGGATTGGCAGCGGATAAATCCAGATAACAGAGCTTCTTTGATTGCAGATCAAAGGGTGTCACCGGTTCAAAATCATGCCGGTGATGGGATAAAACGGCTGTTAATTTTGTGCTTTCCATAGAGCTATGTCTTGTGCCGTTGTTTTGTTAATAATGTTCAGGTCTGTGCCCTGGGCATTACCCTTAGAAGTAATCACTGTCATTATACGTAACAAAATCCCTGTGTGATTTAATAAGGTTAACAGAATTCAGGGAGAGGTTTTTTGTTTCTTGCAGAATGTTCAGGTAAAGCATAGAATTTTTCTTTCCTGTCTCCTGGTTTTTAATCCGTTTTATTTGGTTTTTGCGTGCGGTTTTCAGTATGGAAAGGAATTCATGTTCCATTTGGATCAGCTCATCGAGTTTGGAGAAAGTGTTTCGTTCAATGATCTCCTGGGCCAGGGTCAGGATATTGAACAAATGATTCTGGATATTGTCCAGTTCTTCTTTTTGCTGTGGGGTAAGGCCTTTATGGCTATTTTCAATATGGTTTAAAGCGGGTTCTGCCATATACGTAAGGCAGTGAACGATTTCCCTCAGATAAGAGATCACCTGTACATAGTAGTGCGATGTTTCCGCGCCTTCTTCCTGTAATTTCTGAATCGTAACGCCCAGGTTATTTTGTTCGTCTTTAAGTTCTTTGTTTAATTGTTTGATGGCTTGTGTGGCGTTTCTGGCTTTCCGGCGGTCTTCCTTAAATAAAGCATTGATAAGGTGGCGGTAGCTGATATTGATCACATTTACGGTTTGATGCGTTCTGTGGGAGCAAGATCTTATGGCGCTTTGGTTATCCGTAATTTCTTTATGAGCTGCTTTTTTGATCTCTTCGGCTTTTCTTTTTCTGTTATGCAATTTATGCGTTCGGATGATCATTAACAGGGCAATGATAAGCAGGGCGGCAACAGCATAAATTTCTCCCCAGCTAATAATATTTACGACAATAAAAGCAATAGTAAAAGCAGAGAGGGCCGTGAGAAACCATCCGCCGATTACGGAGAATACACCGGTAATTCGATACACAGCGCTTTCCCTTCCCCAGGCTCTGTCGGCCAATGAGGTTCCCATGGCTACCATAAAAGTAACATAGGTTGTGGACAGAGGAAGTGTAAGGGAAGTGGCAAAAGAAATTAAGACAGCAGCGACAACCAGGTTTACGGCCGCCCTGAGCTTGTCAAAAGAGACGCCGGTTTTTGCACTTTGCCTGTTGCTGGCTGTGGGATTGAATTGTTTTCTGATAAAAGCCCTTAGCCGTGTCGGCGCAGCTTTACTGACAGTCTTGTTAATGGCAATAAAGCGCCGGACAATAGCCCGGGAAAAAGTGCTTGACCCAAAGCGTTCAACACCTTCATTCTGACGACTCAGATCGATGGAAGTGTTTACTACCGAACGGGCTTTCCTGGAAGTCCACAAGGCAATGACCATAAATATGCCGGCCGCAATCAAATATAATGTATTGGTTTGTACCGGTTCGTTTAAAGCACTCATCATCACTTCTGAAGCACTCTGCCCGTTTGCGGCTATATACGACTTAAATGCGGACAGCCCGGCAAGAGGCACCCCGATAAAATTCACCAGGTCGTTTCCTGCAAAAGCCATAGCTAAAGCAAAAGTGCCTACCAGAATGATGATCTTCAGTATATCGGCTTTAAATAAAAAGGATAACAACTGTAGTAAAACGCTCCAGAATACAAAGCTTCCTGCCATCAGCCATGTACTGTTGTTCATTAAATAATTGGTAGTGGCATCGGTCATAAATGTAGCGCCTTTCGCTCCTTTGATCAAGATAAAAAACGTGATGGCCGTAATGGCCACGCCACCAAAAATACTGCCCCAGCGCTTCATGTTTTTTTCGAAATTAAAAGAAAACAAAAGGCGCGTAAAATATTGAACTATAGCGCCTACTACAAAAGCAATCACCACCGAGAGCAAGATCCCGAAGATAATTCCCATAGCACTGCCCGAATTGATATAATGGCCGATACTGACTACCTCCGGCTCGTTAATGGCTTTGATCACACTTAAGCCCACAGCAGCACCCAGAAGCTCAAAAACTATGGAAACCGTGGTTGATGTAGGTAAGCCAAATGTATTGTACACATCCAGCAGGATAACATCGGTCATCATCACTGCCAGAAATAATATCATGATCTCTGCAAATGAAAAAGCGGCCGGGTTAAAGATCCCTTTACGAGCTACCTCCATCATGCCTCCTGAAAATGTAGCCCCAAACAGTACACCCGCTGCGGCTACGATCATGATAATCCTGAATGGAGCAATCTTTGCCCCTATAGCGGAATTTAAAAAATTTACCGCATCATTGCTGACACCAACAATGAGATCTGAGATCGCCAAAAGAAAAAGGATGACTACTAAAGCAATATAAAAGGACTCCATCAAAATATTTTAAATACCAGATTAGATTTTATATTCAATATTCCGGATGCAAAAATATTCAAACATTAGAATATTCAAAGAAAATAATCCAAAAAATCTAAAAAATTTTCTGTGATCTCAATCTGAGGCAATTGAAGTTTTTTCGCTTGTTTTGAAATCGTATTGGGATTTATTCTATGTGCTTGTCCGCTTTCCGGTGCCGTTTATGATTTTTGTTAAAGTAATACTTTGAGTTGAATAAATAAACGCATTTATTATAAAGGTTTTATAGAATTATCCTGCACGGCTTAATGTTTTGAGTAACTGAATATCATTGACTAAAATACCCGGGCTGGAAACCGTAATGATCTTGTCTTTTTTTAGCTCTGAAAGCATCCGTACGGCACTTTCTGTAGACATACCGGCCAGTTCGGCAATATCTTTACGACTAATAGAGGCGGGGATAAAAGTATCGGAAAATACATCTTCCACCAAATAGATCAGGATCTCCGCTATGCGTCCCAGGGATTGTTTATTGGCGATACAGGATAAGCGGTTAAGGTGATATTCCGTGGTTTTACTAAACCATTGCATGATCATATGGGTGAACTCCTGGTTGGATAAAATGAGTTCCTGAAAGAGCGACTTTTCTATCATGTAAAGTGTAGATGGGGTAAGTGCGGCTCCTGAAAACAAGTACTTGTTATTTCCGAATATTGAAGTAAGGCCGATAAAATCAAAAGGGGTGATGATCTTCAGATTAAATCCTTTTTCCTGAGTCCCTTCAAGGTAATTCTTTGTAAGCCCTTCGGCTAATAACATCACATAGGATGTAATAGCCCCTTGCTTGCAAATGGTTTCCCCTTTTTTAAAACGCACACTGAATTGTAAGAGCTTATCTGTTTCATCAGGGTTTAACCCAAAATCCTTTAACCAGTTTCGTAACTGCAGGTTCTTTGCTGTTTCCGTGGTATTGGGTTTGACTTTTCGTGCTTCCAGTTTTTCCAGCGAAATACGCACTTGCTTATACAGAATGAAATTCTCCAGCTTTTCTGCGATTGTGGAAAGCAGCTTATATTCCTCAGGAATAAAAATTCCTTTTTCAGATTTCACCGGCTTAATATAGACCACGGTGATCTCGCCGTTTTTTTGATCCTCAACGGTTAAGGCTTTTTGTAGCTTTAAGGCAGTGGGTTTGAAATTTCTGCTGCTAACTTCCTGCTCTTGCCATTTGATACGAACAGCACAAATATCCGGATATTGAAAAGCTGAGGGGATGATCTCAATTAATTGCCTGAAGACATCTTTCAGACTTTGTTCCGTATCATTCAATATCTCATCAATACTATACAGGCAATTCAGCTCTTTGTTTCGTTCATTGAGCCTGTTAATTAACTGGTCAAATTTTTCTTTTCCGTTTTCCATTAGGAGATGATTAAAACAACAAAAGTAAAGAAAAATACACAATCCAAAAATTACAATTTTCGAATTGATACAGATCAATTAAAAAACGGGGAAATATCATTAAAAAGACCTGCATAATCACGTAGGCTTGAATATAGTATTTTTCTTGATTGTTATACTTTTGTCCAAACAGCAATGAAAAGGAATTTCATTGGATGGAATTACAATTTTATTCACAAAAATTTAACGAATATGCAATTAGAAAAGATAATGGCAGAGCTGGAGAAGCGAAATCCGGGCGAGGTAGAATATCTTCAGGCCGTACATGAAGTGCTGGAATCATTGGAAGAGACGGTCAATGAGAATCCTCATTTAGATGAGGCCGGCATTATAGATCGTTTAGTGGAGCCCGATCGAGTATTGACGTTTAAGATTTCCTGGACTGATGACAACGGCAAGGTTCATGTAAACCGTGGGTTCCGTGTTCAGTATAACAATGCGATCGGTCCTTATAAAGGGGGAGTTCGTTTTCACCCCAGTGTAAATTTAAGCATTTTAAAGTTTCTGGGTTTTGAGCAGATCTTTAAGAATGCCTTAACCACGCTTCCCCTGGGTGGGGGCAAAGGGGGGTCTGACTTTGATCCCAAAGGCAAGTCGGACACCGAGATCATGCGTTTTTGCCAGGGTTTTATGCTTGAGTTATGGAAACATATTGGTCCGGATACGGATGTTCCGGCCGGTGATATCGGGGTAGGTGGCCGTGAAGTAGGTTATTTGTTTGGCATGTACAAGAAACTGGCCAACGAGCATGTAGGCACTTTTACCGGCAAGGGTCGTAACTGGGGTGGTTCTTTGATCCGCCCGGAAGCTACCGGTTTCGGAGCTACGTATTTTGCTCAGGAAATGTTGAAAACCAAAGGGGAGACTTTTGAAGGAAAAGTAGTGGGGCTTTCCGGATTTGGGAATGTCGCCTGGGGTGCAGCTCAGAAGGTTATTGAGCTGGGGGGTAAAGTAGTTACCCTTTCCGGCCCGGATGGATATATTTACGATCCCGATGGCCTGGATGCCGAAAAGATCGAATATATGCTTGAGCTGCGTGCTTCCAACCAGGATATCGTGAAGCCTTATTCGTATGAATTTCCCAATGCCAAGTTTGTAGAAGGCAAACATCCCTGGGAAGTTAAAATGGATATTGCAATGCCATGTGCAACCCAAAATGAGCTCAACAAAGAAGATGCGGAAATATTAATTCAAAATGGGTGTATATGTATTTCTGAAGGAGCGAATATGCCTTGTGTTCCGGAAGCCATCGACATATTTATGGAGAACAAGATCCTGTACGGGCCCGGTAAAGCTGCTAATGCTGGTGGTGTTGCTGTTTCCGGACTGGAGATGACCCAAAACTCCATGAAACTGAACTGGGGGCGGGAAGAAGTGGATGCCCGCCTGCAGCAGATCATGAAAGATATCCACAATGCATGCGTTGAACATGGTACGGAAGATGACGGTTTTGTGAATTATCCCAAAGGGGCTAATGTAGCCGGATTCCTTAAAGTGGCCAACGCTATGCTTGATCAAGGCGTGATTTAATACGCATATAGCTTGGTTTAATTACATTTAATTTTGATTGACAAACCGGGGCTCCCTTATGGGGGCCCCGTGTTTTTTTGGGGGGGGAGTGGACAAAATGTCTTAGTGATCATGCGTTTAAAGCTTGTTCTGACGGTATAATTTCTTTGTCAGTTTTACCGCTTCTACAGCATTAATCACTCCGCTGCTTTTACAAAGCCGTTTAAAGGGAAGGCTGACATTGTCTGATCCGGGTACGAATACGTTGACTTGTGAATAATCCGTGACGCTCTCTATTAAAATCTTTCGTAAATTATGAGGCTGTATAGAAGGATAATATGTTTTGATCATGGCGGCAATACCCGTAACTACCGGCGCTGCAGCGCTGGTTCCGCTGATGGTGCGGAACCTGTTATTGGTATTAAGGGCCGGGATGTCAACTCCCGGGGCAAACAGGTCTACGGATTCTTTGCCATAGTTTGAAAATGAAGCTGCCAGATGGTGTAATGAGTCGTTGGTACAGGCTCCCGTAGTGATAAGGTTTGTAGCCCGTTCTCCATTATTATAGTACGGGCTGGGATAATTCGGGCGGATATCATTATTTTTACCGTCGTTGCCTGCACCCACAACGAGCAGTACTCCATTTTGCTCAGCATACCTGATGGCAGAATCGACCATATTTTTTTGGGGACTGTACATTTTGCCAAAGCTGCCGTTTATTATGTCTGCGCCGTTATCTACTGCATAACGAATGGCCAGGGCAATATCCTTATCCCATTCATCACCGCCCGGGACGGCTCGTAAGACCATAATCCGTACATGAGGCGCTATGCCCTGTATCCCCCTTCCATCAACCTGGCTGGCTCCGATGATACCGGCTACTGCTGTGCCATGCGAAGCAGTGCCTCCACGGTAATCATTATTCCCGTAGATAACCTTCTCCATATTGGCCGGATTATCCCCGATCAGCTTGCGGGGATTATAGCCGGCGTTGAGCTTAGTCTCAATTTCAGCCTGTATAACACGCACCCGCGATTCAATCAAGGATTTGTTGATATCTCTTTGGTGAAGCTTTTTGTAAAAATCAGAGGCCCACTTTACTTCCGGACGCTCGGGCTGCAGTTCCAGTATATGATGTATATTATAATCGGAATTCCCAAAATGATCTTTAAGAATTTCGTCTGCCTTGCGGTAACTTTCTATTATAAGGTTATAATACTTTAACCGTTGACGTTTTTTTGCAATAGCTTTTTTATACTTTTCCGATACTTCCTGGTATAGATCAAAGTATGGGTCTTTGGGAAAATCCGAAGGCTTATTTGCGCTGCTGTCGAAACGATGACGCAGGGTATCATATATCCTCACATACTCATACGGAGCGCCCCGAATATTTTCCCCTTCAGCGTTTCCCAAAAAATTCCATCCGTGAAGATCATCTGAATATCCATTGTTATCGTCATCCAGGCCATTTTCCGGAACTTCGTCCTTGTTAATCCACAGCTTATCTGTCAGACTTATATGAGAGACATCAACGCCTGCATCAATAACAGCCACCACTACTTCCTCCGGGATAATATTTTGTAAAAGCTTGTGGGCAGAATCTATCCCTGTCGCTGCCACAGTTTCCCCGGGCATCCGGTAATACCAGGGCGTGGAAGTCTTTGGCTGGCTATACAAACTGCTGACAATACTAAAGAGCTGAATTAAAAATATATACTTAACAATAGAATACATAAGCTTTCTTTTTCTGACCGCTCAAAATTACAAAAACATTTCCCCGGAATCATTATTTTTGCATTCTATTTATCGTAAAAACATTATTAAAGGTGAAAGATCCGGGTAAAAAGCCTTTCGAGAAAAGAGCCCGCAATGCCTTATTTATTTTTTTAGGCACTGTTTCTTTATTTTTGGGGGTGCTCGGTATTATTTTACCGGGTCTTCCCACAACTCCCTTTTTGCTGCTTACGGCCGCTTTATACGTCAAAAGTTCGGATAAGCTTTA
>JAWOBQ010000353.1:0-5900 GCA_046484255.1 Bacteroidales bacterium
GCACCCCTAACCCTTAAAGGGGAAGCCCACCGCACACTGACTTACATTTCCGGCAGTTTGCCTCCTCGCATTTAACCATCCCCCTGTGTGTCAAAAATTTGTCGTGGAGGTTTCTTATAACGAAAAAAATATTTAGGTTGAGTTAGGATATTAATAAAATTATCTTTAATTTTGCACGCCTAAATAAAAACAAGTGAACGATGGCAAAGAAACATAAAGAAGATCGGATCCAGGTGATACTGGAGTGTACTGAGCAAAAGCAAAGTGGAGTTCCCGGGATTTCACGTTATGTGACTACCAAGAACAGGAAGAATACACCGGGGCGCCTGGAATTAAAGAAATATAACTCTGCATTGAAAAAGAATACGATTCATCGCGAAATCAAATAAAACTGTGAATTATGGCTAAGAAAGTTGTAGCATCATTGCAAACCGCCGGAAAAAGCTTTGCGAAAGTAATAAAGATGGATAGATCATCCAAAACCGGTGCTTATGTATTTAAGGAAGAAGTTATTCCTGATGATAAAGTGAAAGAATTTTTCAAAAACAAATAAGCTGTTTGAAATTTTTGTACTGCTTTTTCGATGAATGCTTTTTTATATGACAAAAAAGGGCTGTCTTTTTTAACGAAATAGAAGGGCAGCCTTTTTCTTTTTGCATTTTAGGAGAATAATATGTAATTTCGACACCTTATAAAATAGTAATAATCATGGGATTGTTTGGTGTTTTTACGAGGGACAAGAAAGATAAGCTGGAGGAAGGGTTGTCCAAAACGAAGCAAAATGTTTTTTCAAAACTGTCCAAAGCAGTGGTGGGTAAGTCAAAGGTTGATGCTGAGGTTTTGGATAATCTGGAAGAGATATTGGTGACTTCGGATGTCGGGGTTGAGACGACTTTAAAAATCATTGCCCGGATTGAAGCGCGGATTGCGCGCGATAAATACCTTGGTACTTCGGAACTGAACCGGATTTTGCGTGAAGAGATCGTTGATCTGTTGATGGAAAATGAACAACAGGGGGAGAAAGGGGAGTTTCAATTACCTCAGTCTGGCGATCCTTATGTGATCATGGTAGTGGGGGTTAATGGAGTTGGGAAAACGACCACTATAGGAAAGCTGGCTTATAAATTTAAAGAAACAGGAAAGAAGGTTATTCTGGGAGCGGCCGATACATTTCGTGCAGCGGCGGTAGACCAGTTAACGATCTGGGCCGGACGTGTGGATGTCCCCCTGGTGAAACAAAAAATGGGAAGTGACCCCGCCTCAGTAGCTTATGATACCCTGCAGGCTGCTAAAAAGAATGATGCGGATGTTGTTATCATTGATACGGCCGGACGGTTGCATAATAAAGTCAACCTAATGAAAGAACTGGCAAAAGTGAAGCGTGTGATGCAAAAGGTAGTACCCAATGCACCTCATGAAATCCTGCTTATCCTGGATGCTTCTACAGGGCAAAATGCTTTGGAACAGGCTAAAAAATTTACCGAAACCACTGAAGTGAATGCTATTGCTATGACTAAACTGGACGGCACTGCCAAAGGAGGAGTAGTGATCGGGATATCCGACCAACTGAAAGTGCCGGTGAAATATATTGGAATTGGAGAAAAACTGCAGGATTTACAAGTCTTCAACAGAGAAGAGTTTGTGGATAGCTTGTTTAAATAATAGTATAACCGAACCTTTAAATTAATAAATTCATGAAAAATAATTTTATTTTTATTCTGTTGGCCTTGATCATTGTCAGTGCAGGCTGCAATGTTGCTTATGTGCCAAACCGACATAATGTCCCGTTGATGCAGGAAAAAGGCGATGCGAACATTAACATAAGTACAACTAACGTTCAGGGAGCATATGCACTTACAGATAAATTTGCTGTGATGGGAAATATGTATTTTCGTGATAATACCTGGGATGCTTCAGCGGATACTTTATCGGATTGGAGTTATCAGGCCAACCGTTTTCTGGCCGAAGGAGCCCTGGGCTATTACAAGCCCATGGGCGATAATGGCTCTTTTGAAACCTATGCCGGTGGTGGAATGGGAAGTATTCGTTTTGAGATGAAAGATGATGACCCATACGGCGACAGGCTTTATAAAGCTAACATATCCAGGTTTTTTATTCAGCCGGATATCGGCTATAAAAGTGATTATTTTGATTTTATTTTTTCTGCAAAGTTCAGTTATCTTGGGTTTAATAACGTGGATACAACGAATTATAAGCCTTCGGCATTGGTGGAGGATAACCTTTATAAGCTTGACAAACAGCCGTTTTTCTTTTTTGAGCCTGCTATTACCATTCGTTTTGGCTACAAGTATATCAAAGCGTATTCCCAGGCGATTATTGCGAAAAAATTAAATCCGGAAAGGATTAACTATCGTAGCTTTGGGGTGAATGTAGGGCTGGAAATTGATATAAGTGAAATTATTTATAGAATGTAAACTGTGGAAAGAAAGCCTTTGTGTGTGCATGTAACGACCATGGGGTGCTCTAAAAACCTGGTGGATTCAGAAATTTTGATGGGGCGTATGAAAGAGGCCGGTTTTGATGTGGTACACCAAAAAGCTGTGGAAAAGGCGGATGTGGCTGTGATCAATACTTGTGGGTTTATCGAAGAGTCCATTGCTGAAAATATCCGCCAAATACTGGAGATCACCAATGAGAAAGCGCATAAGCGTGTAGAAAAAGTGGTGGTGATGGGCTGTCTGGGAGAACGATTTAAAGCGCAATTGCAACAGGAGATCCCTGAAGTTGATAAATTTTACGGGGTGAATGAGACAGAGCGGTTGCTGGCCGACCTGGGCGCAAAATGCAACTGGCGAGCTCAGGCTCAACGCATGCTTACCACACCTGCTCATTACGCATACCTGAAGATTGCCGAAGGCTGTGACCGGAAATGTTCCTTCTGTACCATCCCGGCAATCCGGGGCGCGAATACCTCCCGCCCTCTGGAATCCCTGGTCCGCGAAGCAGAAGTGCTGGCAAAAGCAGGGGTGAAAGAACTGATCATTATCGCTCAGGATACGACACGATATGGTGTGGATATTTATGGCAAAAACCGCCTGGCCGACCTGATTAAAGCATTGGAAATAGTAGAAGGTATACGGTGGATACGCCTGCAATATACCTATCCCGATAAAACATTGTATGATGTGCTGGATGTGATGAAAAGCAGTCAAAAACTTTGTCATTACCTGGATATCCCCCTGCAGCATGTTAGCGACTCTGTATTAGCCTCCATGAAACGCGGGCATACAAAAAAAATGATCTGCAAGCTGCTGGATGATTTCCGGGAGAATATTCCGGATATTGCTGTCCGGACAACGATCATAACAGGCTACCCCGGTGAGACAAAGGAAGATTTTGATGAGTTAAAATCCTTTGTGCAAGCCTATAACTTTGAACGCTTGGGGGTGTTCGCATTCTCCCCGGAACCTGGAACGCCCGCAGCACTACTGCCCGGCGCTGTTCCTGAAATAATACGGCAGCAACGGCTGGAAGAACTGATGGAAATTCAACAGGAGATCTCTCGCAAAATGAACAGGAAAAAACAAGGAAAGATCATTAAGGCTATTGCTGATCATAAAGAAGAAAACTACTGGGTGATGCGAAGCCAATACGATTCCCCCGAAGTGGATACGGAAATTTATGTCAGTGAACATGAAAATATCAAAGCAGGGGAGTTTTATGATATCCTTATAACCGGAGCCGGAGATTATGACCTCTACGGAGAGTGGACTGAAATAAAAAGCTACTGAAAACCACTTGACAGAATTCTGACAAAGCAAGGATGATTTAATAGAAAGAGCGATTTGATGCCGATGTGATGATGCGTTGATAAATAGTAATTTGCTTGTTCCTTTTTGCGTTAATTCGCGTTTATAATTGGTGAAAATTCGTGGATTTCGCCCCGGTGAAATTTAAATTTGCTCCGCATTTCATCCCAGTTGATTAGAATATAAATCAACGGGGCAAGCGGGGTAAAGATTTGGGATTTATTGTAAATTTTGGGTTTTGTCGCTAAAGCGTATGTGTTTTTAATAAAGAAGCTTATGTGTTTTCTGAAAGATACATTATCTTTGTTCGATCATTAACAACATGGCATGAGTTTAGAGCATTATTTTGAAACGTTCAGAAAAAATACAGTCGGACATCATTATCCGATATCCACGCCATATGGGGAGAAAGAGCTGGTATATCTGGACTGGATAGCCAGCGGGAGGCTATATAAACCCATAGAAGATGCTATAACCCATAGGGTGGGTCCTTATGTAGGCAATACGCATACGGAGACTACAGAGACCGGCACTTTGATGACAAAAGCGTATCATTATGCTCAAGAAAAGATCAAGGAGCATGTAAATGCTTGTGATGAGGATGTTATCATTACTTCGGGTTTTGGAATGACTGCCCTGGTCAATAAGTTTCAGCGGATGCTGGGGTTGAAGATCTGCGGTACGCTCAGCCGCAGTAACTGTTTGCAGGAAGCCGAACGTCCTGTGGTGTTTATTACCCATATGGAACATCATTCAAACCATACTTCCTGGTTTGAAACAGTTGCCGACGTTGTGCAACTGGAGTTTGACGATGAGTTGCTTGTGGATACCGGATCATTGCGCCGGGAGCTGGAAAAGTACAAAGATCGCAAGGTAAAGATCGGTTCATTTACAGCTTGCTCAAATGTTACCGGCATCATTACCCCTTACCACCAACTGGCGCAGATTATGCATGAATACGGAGGCTGGTGTTTTGTGGATTTTTCTGCTTCGGCTCCTTATGTCGACATTGATATGCGCCCGGACAGGGAACCTATGAAAAAGCTGGATGCAGTCATGTTCTCCCCTCATAAATTTCTGGGCGGGCCCGGCTCTTCCGGGGTCCTTGTGTTTGATAAACGGTTGTATAAAAGCCCTACCCCGGATAACCCCGGAGGTGGAACGGTAGACTGGACAAACCCCTGGGGAGAATTTAAGTATATCGATGATGTAGAAGCCAGAGAAGACGGAGGTACTCCCGGATTCCTGCAGGCCATGCGTACTGCCATGGCCCTGGAAGTAAAAGATCAGATGGGGACACAAATGATAAATCAACGGGAAACCCAACTGGTCCAAAAGGCTTTTCAGGAGATGGGTAAAGTGCCCGGATTACATATTCTGGCTGATAATATCAGGGAACGGATTGGTGCCATTTCTTTTTATTTTGAAGATATTCATTATAACCTGGTAGTCCGCCTGCTTAACGATAAATTCGGCATACAAACCCGGGGAGGATGTGCCTGTGCAGGAACCTACGGACATTATCTGCTGGATGTTTCCTATGAGCAATCCCGCAGAATTACTCAGATGATCAATTCCGGAGACTTTTCTCAAAAACCCGGATGGATACGCTTGTCATTGCATCCAACAACAACGGATAATGAACTGTACCTGTTTTCCGAAGCAATCACACAAATCCAAAAAAATCATAAAAAATGGATCAGAGATTATCGGTATGATAAAACCTCCAATGAGTTCTATCATAAAACTATTGGGGAAAATCAGGAACTGGAAAAAGTGAAACCATGGTTTGAGTTGGAGTAACTTTGAAGGGAATTCATGTTTTTGGAGCAGATGGAATGATAAGCCATTAAACAATCTGCGTTAACATTCGTTACACCTATACGGTCGGTATAAAATCACATCTTTTGGGCCTCCGTTGAAAACCAACTTTGCCCTACCTTAAAAGGGGGGCGGTTTTTAGCGGCTGCACCTTAAGGGACGTGGTAAAAAGCCGCTGAAAATCAAATATGACCTTTTTAGAGCGGAGTCAACTATATTTGTATTTATTTTTTACGAGTACATTAATTATAGGCCATCTGCTGCGTTGCGAAAGTCCCCGATAAATACGGGGCAGGCTTTGAAATAGAT
>JAWOBQ010000153.1:0-25515 GCA_046484255.1 Bacteroidales bacterium
ACAGAGACGAAAAGCAAAGCTTCGGCAGCACCATACGCCTTTCGCAAGTCTTGCTGTTCCATCCGTCCGGCGAAAATCACATCCTCCCTGAATGCCATATGCTGATAGGCCTTATGCATAGTATTATTACGCCACATTTCCTGCCCCACAATCAGTAATCTTAAGGCATCCCGGGGATGAGCCTGCTTATAATGATCGAAGGCATTAAGCATATTGACAATATTTTTCCGTGGGTGTAAGGCACCCACATATAATAAATACGGCTTATTCCCCGAAAACCTCCGCAAAGCCTCTAAACGTTCCTGCTCTTCTAAGGGTGTGTATATTTCATTAGCCCCATTATAGGCTACATCAATTGTATCCGGATCCACCTGATATTGTTTAGCAATGTCATTTGCTGAAAACCGGGAAACCGTGATTATTCGTGCCGCTTTTCGGGCAAAACGGGGAAACATAAAACGGTAATAATGGCGCACCATAAAAGGCAGGTCACGGGGGTAATGTTCAAAGTTCAGATCATGCATCACCGCAACAGAAGGCGTTTTTGCCCGCAAGGAAAGATAGCCGTCCGGCGATAAAAATACATCAGGCTTATATTTTTTCAGCAACCCCGGGATCGTCATCTCAAACCAAAGCAGAAATAACAAAGGGTGCCGGGCCGGCGGACCGGCTACTACCGGCTGTACATTGGGACCAAAAATAAATTCAGGGCTGAAAGGACGATCAAAGAAAAATATAAATTCATGCCCCGGATGATCCCGCACCATCCTTTGAAGCGTCTCATAAGTGAACCAACCAACCCCTTCAAGCTTATCCTTTAGTAACAAACGCGTATTAACAGCTATCTTCATATGTTCAAGATTTTTGTTCTTTGTTCTGTGCCTGCCCCCCTGTTAAATATTCATTCATTGGCATTCATAAATTTAACCCCGGTTGACTAGCAATAGAATCAACGGGGCAAGCAGGGAAGGCGTGAAACGCGACGGCAGGAGCTGTTTCACCGGGGTTCGGTGTTCGCTTTTTCTCTTCGTCTCTTCGTTCTCTTCGTCTCTTCGTTCTCTTAAGTCTCTTCGTTCTCTTAAGTCTCTTAAGTCGCTTCGTTCGCCTCCTCGCATTTAATCATCCTCCTGTGTATCAAAAGCTTTAGCATGGAGGTTTTATATGGTCAAAAGTAGAAAAAAAATCCGATTAGCACTCATTTATCTCTTACAGGTATTGTAGAGAAAGATTTTAGATATCTTTGCACTATGCAGCGAAAATTCCTCACCAACCTGATCCTATTGCTTTCCCTGAACCTGCTGGTAAAGCCGGTATGGATCCTGGGCATTGACCTGAGCATACAAAACACTGTAGGTTCTGAAGATTACGGATTCTATTTTTCCCTGCTAAATTTCTCTTTTTTGTTTAATATCCTGCTGGATTTCGGGATTACCAATTTTAACAACCGCAATATTTCTCAAAACCGGCAACTGCTTCAAAAGCATTTTTCAAACATTGTTTTGTTACGATTGCTTCTGGCCCTGGTGTATCTAACCATCACCTTTAGCGTTGCTTTTCTGTTGGATTACAATGCGCAGCAACTCAAAATGCTGGTGTTTTTAACCTTCAATCAATTTTTATTAACCTTCATCTTATACCTGCGTTCCAACATTGCCGCTTTACACCTTTTTCGCACCGACAGTTTTATTTCCGTCCTGGACCGTTTGCTTATGATCATCATTTGCAGTGTTTTGCTATGGGGAAATATCACAAAGGGGGAATTTCAGATCCGATGGTTTGTTTATGCACAAACGGCAGCCTATTTTATAACATTTGTCATAGCATTTTACAACGTAGCACGGCGCACAAAGCTTCTCCGGCTTAACCTTAACCTGCCCTTCAGCCTGATGATCTTAAAACAAAGTGCCCCTTATGCTTTATTGGTTTTACTTATGATGCTTTATTATAAAGTAGACTCGGTCATGCTTGAACGCATGCTGCTAAACGGGAAAAGCCAGGCAGGAATTTATGCCACGGCCTACCGTTTACTGGATGCAGCAAACAATATCAGCTATTTGTTCTCGGTACTTTTACTTCCCATATTTGCTCGTATGATCGCCCTTCAACAACCGGTAAAAGAGGTTATGAGCCTGGCTTTAAACCTTCTTGCCACCCTGTCCCTCATAGCATTTATGTTTTCACTGATGTATGCAACTCCACTGATGGAAACCATCTATCCCCGGCATGTCACAGAAAGCGCTTCAATGTTCGCAGAGCGTATTGATCAATCAGCCCGTATTCTCAAATACCTTATGGGCTGTTTTGTGGCCATGTCCATTACTTATGTGTTTGGCACATTACTGACCGCTAATGGCAGCATGAAAAAACTAAATATCGTAGCCGCTTCCGGTATGCTCATAAACATCCTGTTAAACCTGCTCCTGATCCCTTCACTGGAATCAGTAGGTTCTGCCATTGCCAGCCTAATCACGCAAGGATTAACATCCCTGGCTCAGGTGATCATTGCCATGAAACTGTTCAGGTTCTTCCCCACTATAAAGCAAGCCCTTCGCTTTACCGGATTTGTTTCCGGGCTGCTTGTGTTGATATTCGTTGATCCCGGATTTACCGACAATTGGTTCCAAAATGCTATGATCTCCATAGCACTGGCCATAATCTGGGCCATGATCCTGGGATTAATCTCGTTTCGAAAAACACTGGAAATTTTTCGGATGAAAGAAGAGATATAACAAAAAAACATCGTCCTGCCAAAACGATACTCCGGAAATACCAACGGTAATATAAACAATAACGAACAGGATAACACAGAAATTCATTCGCCCGGATAAAATAATTTTCGTTATTGGTCGGTTTTAGAAAAATGCCTACTTTTGACGGCTAAATAACCTTTATACATAAGCTCATGGAAGAGAACCGTTTAAAAAACAAAGATTTTGAATCCACAAATTTTATTGTTTTCCTGTGGAAATGGAAATATACGCTGTTGATCGTTACCTTAGCAGCTGCAATCACTGCTGCTATATTTTCAGCGCCCATGTTTATAACGCCAAAGTACGAGGCGAAAGTGGTAATGTTTCCTTCTTCAACCAGTTCCATCTCCAAATCTCTGATTTCAGAACACCGGGGAACTGCTAAAGATATTATGGAATTCGGAGAAGAAGAGCAAGCCGAACAAATGCTTCAGATCCTGAATTCCAATCGCATCCAGAACAAAGTGATAGAAAAATACAACCTTCTGGATCATTATGATATAAAACCTGATGCCAAATACAAGCAAACCCGCTTATATGAAGAATATGGTGATAACATCAACTTTAAGCGCACCGAATATATGGCTATCGAGATCAAGGTATTGGATAAAGATCCACAAATGGCTGCTGATATCGCCAACGACATCTCCAGGTTATACGATTCGGTTAAAACATCTATGCAGCGTCAGAGGGCCTATAAAGCTTACCGGCTTGTAGAACAGGAATACCATGAGTTAAAAAATGAAGTGGAATCCAAAGAAGACTCCCTGAACAAACTTCGGACACTGGGTATTCATGATTATGAATCCCAATCCGAAAGACTTACCGAAGAGCTGGCGAAACAACTGGCAAAGGGGAATCAGCCGGCCATTAACCGCTTATCGGAAAAGCTGGATGTTTTGGGGAAATATGGAGGAGCCTATGTTTCCATCAGGGATGAGCTGGAATTTGAAAAAAAAGAGCTTAGCCGCATAAAGACAAAATATGAAGAAGCCAAGATGGATGCCCATGCGAATCTACCCCATAAGTTTGTCGTTGAAGAAGCTTATCCCCCCGAGCGAAAAACATACCCCATACGTTGGCTTATTGTTGTGGTCTCAGCCCTGGCGGCCTTCATCTTAAGCCTCATGGTTATCATTATTATGCAAACTATCAGAAACTTAAACGAACAACCCAAACACAGCAAACGTGCTTAACTTTCTGCCAAAATCATTGGAACCTACCCCTAAGTTTTGGGTCTTTGGCGCAGGCTTTTTTTTTATTGCCCTCAACGCCATTCTTATTCGTTATGAATTTTTTTGGTTGAGTTTGCTGCCTGTTTTAGCCCTTTTGGCCTGGTTGTATATTTTCTCGCTCGACAAAGTCATTTATTTAATTACATTTTTAACACCGCTGTCCATACGTCTCAGTGATTATGACGCACAGCTTTCCGTATCATTACCTGTAGAGCCAATGATGGCAGCGGTCTTGCTGTTGTTTTTCTATAAAGCCTTGATAGAAAACCCGGTGGACAACAAAGTGCTTCGGCATCCCGTTTCCATTGCCCTCTTTATCAACCTGACGTGGATGCTTGTAAGCAGTATAACAAGTGAAATGCCCCTGGTCTCGTTCAAGCAACTCATTGCCCGCTTATGGTTTGTTGTACCATTCTATTTTATCGGCATAATGATGTTCCGCTATCCGGAGAAGATCAAGCTTTTTGGCTGGCTATATTATATACCACTGATCATGGTTGTAATATATACTACAATTAATCATTCGTTCCATGGATTTGACGGGGATACTGCGCATTGGATCATGTCGCCATTCTATAATGACCATACTTCTTACGGAGCCATGATCGCATTTTTTGTACCCTTTGGTTTTCTGATGATTATCAGCAAACAGGAATATTCAAAAAGCATGCGTTTACTGGCTGCCACATTCTTTGTGATCCTTTTAATTGGCCTTGTTTTAAGCTACAGCCGTGCCGCATGGCTTAGTGTGACCGTGGCTGCGGCTACACTTCTCGCATTATGGCTTAAGCTTAAATTTATCCATCTTATCTATAGCATCATCGCATTATTGCTGGTGTTCTTTGCTTTAAAATCGGAGATCCTGCAACGTTTGGAAAAAAACACACAAGATTCATCCGCCACTTTCGCCGAACATGTACAATCCATCTCCAATATCACCACCGATGCTTCAAATCTGGAGCGCATCAACCGCTGGAGCGCTGCTGTGAGAATGGCGAAGGAGAAGCCTTTAACAGGATGGGGGCCGGGCACTTATCAATTTGTTTATGCACCCTTCCAGTACTCCTATGAGAAAACCATTATCAGCACCAATGCCGGGAACAAAGGAAATGCACATTCCGAATACCTGGGGCCCTTATCTGAAATGGGTGTTTTCGGGCTTTTGACCATTCTTTTTTTATTTGGCTCTATTATTTATACCGGCATAAAAGTCTTTCAGCAAGCCAAATCCCGCTGGTGTAAATATCTGGCTACGGCGATATTATTATCATTTATCACGTATATGACGCATGGGTTTCTGAATAATTTTCTAACCCGCGATAAGGCCGCCGTTCCATTTTGGGGCATGGCTGCAATCCTTGTAGCCCTGGATATATACCACAAGCACAAAACTTCCGTTACGTTGAAAAAGAAGACTGTTTACTGAGGCGACTTCAACGATTCGATCGTCGTTAAAAGGTTCTTCAATAAGGCAATCTCTTTTTTCTTTTCTTTGGCATCACAGGCCGGGGAGCCAAAATATATCTTATTGCCTTCTATAGATTTGGCTATCCCTGACTGGCCAAGCACCACTGCCCCTTTACCAATCACCAGGTCTTTATTAACACCCACCTGCCCCCACAGGGTTACATTATCTTCCAGAGTAACGGCACCTGATATGCCTACCTGGGCAGCAAGCAAACAATTTTTTCCAATAATTGTATCATGCCCTATCTGGATTAAATTATCCAGCTTTGTGCCTTCTCCTATTATCGTATCGGCAGATACCCCACGATCAATAGTACAATTGGCCCCAATTTCCACATTATTTTCTATTCGGACCCGGCCACAAGACTCCAGCCGGTCATAACGGCCTCCCTGTTTCTTATAATAAAATGCATCCGCGCCAATAACCGTATTGGGATGAATAATTACATTATCACCAATAACCGTATGGTCATTAATACTGACATTGGCATGAACAAGACAATTCTTCCCGATCCTTACATGATTCCCGATAAAAGCCCCCGGCTGCACAATTGTTCCCTGCCCTATAACTGCCGTATCACTGATATTTTTATACGATGGCTCAAACTCATAATACCGCTTTACCAACTTTACATAATCATTAAAAGGCTCTGTGGAAAAAATCAAAGCTTTGCCATCGGGTACACGCACACGCTTATTAATAATAATAGTGGTGGCAGGGGAATTCAACGCCCGTTGATAATATTTGGGATGATCGACAAAAGTAATATCGCCCCGGCGCACTTTGTGAATTTCATTTATCCCGGTAACAGGCTGCCCGGCCTTGCCTTCAAATTCAGCACCTAATATTGATGCCACTTCTTTAACAGTACTTTCCGGATAAATATCCATAGCAAAACCTCCAATATCTGTTTATTGCTTTATACGCTCTGCATATTCATGCGTACGTGTATCTACTTTTATGCGTTCCTCATTATTAATAAATAAAGGGACACGCACCGTGGCGCCGGTTTCGACAGTGGCTTCCTTCAGCGTATTGGTTGCTGTATCTCCCTTAACCCCAGGCTCGGTATAGGTTATTTCCAACTCTACAAAAGGAGGAAGCTCGCATGTAAGCGGAGTCTCGGTTTCAGCATGGTACAATATATCCACCTCCTGCCCCTCTTTCATCAGATCCGGCGAGGTGATCAAATCCTGCGGAATATTTACCTGCTCAAAAGTTTCCGTATTCATAAAATGATAACCGGTATCATCCTGATACAAATATTGATGAGGACGCCGTTCAATCCGGGCCGTCTTAATCTTATGCCCGGACGGATATGTCTCCTGAATTACTTTCCCGCTGCTAAGACTTTTTAGCTTCGTACGCACAAAAGCAGGGCCTTTGCCCGGTTTTACATGCTGAAATTCTATTACCTGATACAAATCATTGTTCTGCTCCAGGCACAAGCCGTTTCGGATATCTGAAGTATCTGCCATAACTATTATTTTCTCTTTCATTAATATTAATATAGTGCCCGCAAAAATACAATAAAATAAATATGAGTCCGGTCTAAAAACACTAAATGTATCCCCGCCGCTAAAGATCAGCTTTGCCCCATCCCCAAAGGATGGCTGATTTTCAGTGGCTTCACAATTTAGGGTCCGGGGTAAAAAACTGGTGAAAATCAAATATGACCTTTTTAGACCGGACTCAAAATACTTTCAAAATAAGACCATCCGTAAGTCCCCTTTAGGGGATTTAGGGGAAAAAGCCCTGCCATTAAATGTATCCCAGCCGCTAATAATCAAATGAGCCTTTCCCGACTATACTCATACAGGCTAAACCCATAAATTTGATATGCGGTCTGCTGAGAATAATTACATTTGCATCCGTGAATATAAAATATAACCTTATGAATATCAATTTAACGCCCGGTCTTAGCAAGAAATCTGAAACCATCGTAAAAAAACATGAAACCGCTTCAGCCTATGGTTCCGGATCATTGGAGGTTTATGCAACACCGGCCATGATAGCGTTTATGGAAAACACCGCCTTAAATGCAGTAGCCAGCCATTTACCAAAAGGCTATAATACGGTTGGAACTCATGTAAACATCAAACATCACAAAGCTACTCCCGTGGGGATGAAAGTACAATGTAAAGCTACGCTTACAGCTGCAGTGGGGAATAAATTAATTTTTGAAATAGAAGCCCGGGATGAAGAAGGGAAAATCGGAAGCGGAGAGCACAAACGGTATATAGTTGACGAAGCGCGTTTTATGAAAAAATTTGGCAATAAAGGGTTATGAATAAAGAAAAACATACGTTAATAGCTAAAACTATGGCAGGCCTGGAGCCGGTACTGGAAGAAGAATTAAAAGCCATTGGAGCGGAAGAGACACAAAGAATTAACCGGGCTGTACTGTTTAAGGGCGACAATACGGTTTTATATAAAGCCAATTACTGGCCTTATACGGCATTACGCATCCTTAAGGTAATTCATACATTTGATATTACTGACGAAAAGGACCTTTACCAGAAGATCAGACAAATAAAATGGTATAAGCTATTGGATGTAGACGGCACGCTTGCCATTGATACTTTTCTGCATAATTCCACCCTGACACATACCCGGTATGTCTCTCAAAAAACCAAAGATGCGATCGTGGACCAGTTCCGTGAGAAGTTTAACCGGCGTCCTTCAGTAGACACAAAAGATCCGCAGCTACAGCTTAATTTACATATCAATAAAAACCACTGTACCTTAAGCCTGGACAGCTCAGGGGTCTCTCTTCACAAGCGCGGTTACCGGCAATCTACCCATAAAGCCCCTATCAACGAAGTACTGGCAGCCGGCATGCTAAAGTTAGCCGGATATAACGGAAAACAAGACCTATTGGACCCTATGTGTGGTTCCGGCACTATCCTTATAGAAGCGGCGCTGATGGCCGGCAATATGCCCTCAGGCTTTTATCGTGAAAAGTTTGGGTTCATGAGCTGGATGGATTTTGAACCTTTGCTGTGGAAGGATATTACAAAAGATGCTATAAATTATCAACGCGATCCGGAAGGAAAAATAACGGGATATGACGTAAATGACCATGCCCTGAAAATCGCCGCAGAAAACATACGCTATGCCAAATTACATCATGATATCCGGCTTGAAAAACAAGAGTTCAGCAAAAGCAAAAAGCCATTCGAAAGCGGGATGATCATAATGAACCCCCCTTATGGGGAACGCTTAAAAAAACAAGACATGGATGAATTTTATAAAATGATCGGCGACACCTTAAAATCCGGATACCCCAACTTTGAAGCATGGATCATCTCCTCCGATTTGAAGGCCATTAAAAACACAGGCTTGCGAACCTCCCAAAAGCATATCCTCTATAATGGAGCTATGGAATGCCGTTTCAACAAATATCAAATGTATAAAGGGAGCCTAAAAAATTAAATTATCCGTTTGTCGAAGGCTTCAGAAAGGGCTCTCTTTCATAAACCATTTCCTCAATCCCTTCATCCACCAAAATCCGCCCACAATATTCACACACGATGATCTTTTTATGCATTTTGATGTCTAACTGCCGCTGCGGGGGGATTTTATTAAAACAGCCTCCGCATGAGCCACGTTCGATCTTAACCACGGCAAGCCCGTTTCTGGCATTATTCCTTATTCGCTTATATGCCGACAAAATCCGCTCTTCTATCAATGTTTCATGCTCCCCGGCCATCTCCCGCAACTTTTTCTCTTCATTTTCCGTTTCCTGAACAATGGAATCCAGTTCTTCTTTCTTTTCTTTTAAAGCTGCTTCACGCTCCTGTAATATTTCCCGGGCCGCTTCAATCGCTTTGCCTTTCTGCTCAAGCTCTTCCCCCATCTCTTTGATCTTTTTCTCATTAAGCTGAATCTCCAGGTTCTGATACTCCAACTCCTTTGTTATGGAATCATATTCCCGGTTGTTGCGCACACTCATCTGCTGCTCTTCATACTTTTTGATCAATTCCTTACTCGCCTTGATCGCTAATTTTCGCTCCTCGATAGATTTCTCTATCTCCTCATATTCGCTTTTATAATTCTCTATCCGGGTCTTCAAGCCCGTTATCTCATCTTCCAGGTCTTGTACCTCCAAAGGCAATTCCCCACGGATCAGCCGTATGCTGTCGATCTTGGAATCAATTTTTTGCAAACTATAAAGCGCAATAAGCTTATTCTCTATGGTAACCTCGCGATTCTCTGATTTGCTGCTCGTATCATGTTGCTGACTGGAAGAACCGGTATTTTTCTTTGTCATATCAAAAGGTTATTTACTGATTTAAAAGTAATTCACAGGATTGGTATTTACCTGCGAAATTCGGACTGCAAAGGTAGAAAAATTTTCAATTAATATGGCATGAAATAAATCTTTCGTAAACTGTTCCGTTTCAAAATGTCCGGCATCAACGATCACGATCTGCTTTTCCGCCCTGAAAAAATCATGATATTTCAGATCCCCGCTCAGAAAAACATCGGCTTTGGCCTGTATTGCATCCCGGATAAGAAACTGCCCGGCTCCTCCACACAAAGCCACCCGTTGAATTTTCTTTTCTTTGGGCCCGGAATACCGCAGGCAAGGCGTTTGCAATTTGGTTTTCACCAATTCCAAAAAATCATCTACCAGCATAGGTTCTTTAAACTCACCTATTCCACCAAAGCCAGTGCGTTCATGCAGATTCTCCAGTGGATAAATATCAAAAGCCACTTCTTCATAAGGATGCGCCTTGAGCATAGCTTCAGTTACTGTATGCTGAAGATGCTTTGGGAATATAGTTTCCACACGCTGCTCGGGCTCAAAATGCAACTTCCCCTTTTTCCCCACAAATGGATCGCTGTGCTCCCCCGGCAGGAAACTTCCTTTGCCCTGCAGATTATAACTGCAGCCGGCATAATCCCCAATTTCACCCGCTCCGGCAGAAAACACCGCCTGACGCACTTTATCCGCATAAGCATCCGGTACAAAAACAACCAGTTTTTTTAAGATCCCCTGCCCGGGCCGCAAAACACGATACCGAAGCAACCCCAAACGATCTGATAACTCCCGGTTTACGCCCCGCCAGGCATTGTCAATATTCGTATGGGCTGAATAAATCATAATGTCATGCTTTATCGCTTTGGAAATAATTGCCGATAAGAGATCCCCTTGTAGCAAACGCCTTAAAGGTTTGAATAATAAAGGATGATGGGTGATTATCAAATTTTCCCCATGAAGGATCGCATCATCCAATACTTCCATAGTCATATCAATGGCAATCAAAACCCCTTCCACCGGTCTTTCAGGATCTCCAATAACCCAACCTGCATTATCATACGATTCCTGATAATCCAAAGGCGCATACGATTCAATCTTATCTGTTACCTCTTTTGCTGTTATCATAACAATTTTTTTACGAAAATAATAATTCTGTCATATAGAAAGCATAACTTTGCTCAATAAGATATAAGCCCGGTTCTATAACCATACATTTTTTTTTACGACCACTGAAAAACAAAAGTACCTTTTTAAAACAGATTAAACCAGACTCAGATATTATATCTATTTTTGCAAAAATGAGTCCGGTATAAAAAGGTCACATTTGATTTTTAGCGGCTTTTTCCCCGAGCCCTAAAGAGTGAATCCGCTGAAAATCAACCACCTTTTTGGGATGGGGTAACGTTGATTTTTAGCGGCTGTGATAAATTTAGTGTTTTTAGACCGGACTCAAAAATTGGTTCATTTTTTGTATATGCATAGGATTATGTTAACAAAACGATTGTTACTTGGAGTTATTTTTTCTACCCTGTTTATTATCAATAACTCAAAAGCCCAAACTCCGGCTGAGATACAGCAAGTTTATGAATCCCTGCTGAACGGTCAAAAGCTTGAGGCTTTGAGCGGTCATTTTAATGCCATTATTGAACTCCGGACGCCGGGGAAAGATGGTAATTTTTCCAAAAAACAAGCGAGGCTTATCTTAACCGACTTTTTCAAGGCAAATCCATGCAAGAACTACAGCATTCACCGCAATGGCAGTTTTCCGGATAACTCCCGGTTTTTTTTAGGCGAAATGAAATCCGAGGCCGGAAACACATACCGCGTTTACATTGTAAGCCGGAAACAATCTGGCAAATGGCTGATCCATATTTTAAAAATCCAGAAGACCTGATATACTGAGCATATTATCGATCTACAGGCTGTCCGCAAATAAAAATGAACGCAGCAACCAAATAAATGATACCATAACATTTCAACTTAGGCTAAATTGAAACCACTGCTTATGAATACCGACGATATCGTTATACAAGCAATTGCTGAAGATCACGGATCAGGTGACCATACTTCTTTGGCTACCATCCCCTCCACCGCCCAGGGCAGTGCACGTCTCATTGCCAAAGAAAACGGGATCATCTCGGGCACCGCAATTGGCTGTAAAGTATTTCAAAAAATTGACCCCTCTCTGCATATTCAGGTCATCACACCCGACGGCCGGCATGTAAATAGTGGAGATGAGATATTGAAGGTAAAGGGATCTGCCCGGTCGATCGTGATGGCCGAACGACTGGCACTGAACTTTCTGCAAAGAATGAGCGGAATAGCCACTAGCACTGGCCAATATGTGGAAGCCGTAAAAGAATTCCCTGCCAAAATTCTGGATACCCGAAAAACCACTCCCCTGCTTCGCCAACTGGAAAAAAAAGCCGTAAAAGACGGAGGAGGAGGAAATCACAGAATGGGGCTCTATGACATGATCATGATCAAAGACAATCATATCGATTTTGCAGGTGGAATTGCCCCGGCCATTGAAACCGCTGTTGAATACCTGAAAAATAACAATTTAACCCTGCCCGTGGAAATCGAGGTGAGAGACTTTGAAGAACTCAGGCAAGTCATCGCTAGCGGAAAAATTACCCGTATCATGCTTGATAATTTCAGCCCGGAAGATCTGGTAATTGCCGTACAAAGCATTAATGGAAAATATGAAACAGAAGCCTCGGGCGGAATTACTTTAGAAAATATAAAGAATTATGCAGCCTCCGGAGTAGACTATATTTCTGTAGGTGCGCTTACACATAGAATTAAAAGCATGGATATGAGCCTGAAAGCTGAATTCTAAAAATCAGGCTGCTATTGAATTCCACGTTCAATTCTTTCCCTAAAATAAAGCTAACCCCATGGAAGATCCGGTTAAAAAATATCAAAAAAAAATACGCAAAAGTCACTGGTATCAAGTAATCCGGGAAAAAAGTAAAAAAATGGTTTTGCCCGGATTTGAAAAAGTCCCTTTGTTTGATGTTATTAAATTTTTTACCAGGGGCGTGAAAAACGGCGGTCTAAATACACGGGCATCAGCGATTTCCTTTAAATTTTTCATGGCCATATTTCCTTCTCTATTATTCTTCTTCACGATTATCCCCTATATCCCTGTAGAAGGAATTCATGCTTCCCTGCTGGAATTGATCAAAGACTTTATGCCTCACAATGCATATCAAGCTACTGAAGAGACCATTAAAGATATCCTTAATCAAAAACGCGGAGGCCTGTTATCCCTTGGGGCATTTTTAACTTTGTATTTTGCGACCAACGGTATCACCAGCATCTTCGACGCCTTTAATAAGACCATCCATATCGACGAGCGACGCAGCCCGCTAAAAAAACGGATAACAGCCATCTGGATGGTTTTTATTGTATCCCTGATTATTATTCTGGCCGTAATTTTGCTGACTTTTGGCACCTCCCTTCTGAATTTTCTCGCCAAACAGAATATTATCCGCTCAAGCTCCGTGATCACAGTCATTCAAATAGGAAAGTATTTCATCTCCATTGGCATGTTGTTTTTCTCCATTTCCTTTATCTATTATATGGCCCCCGCCAAAAAATTTAAATTCAGGCTGATCTCCGTGGGTTCTACCATCGCTACCTTCTGCTCCCTGTTAATAACCTTGGGGTTCAAATATTTTGTCAGCAACTTCGGTAGCTACAACGCCCTCTATGGATCCATCGGAACCCTTATTGTCATCATGCTCTTTATCTACTTTAACTCTATCAGCCTGCTGATCGGGTTTGAGATCAATGCCAGCATTCGCTCCGCATCCCTGCATGAAAATAACAACAGTAATCCGTTAAACGCTAACGAGCATACTACAAAAAGAAAAACCGCCTTTGGAGAACGCAGGAATTAATGCATGGGTCCGGGGCTAAAAGCCGCTGAAAATCAAATTTATCCTTTTTATACGGGCTCATGCATCAAATCCCAACTACACACAAAACAACAACAGCTATGCTTCCGTGCCTGACAGTTTTTTTATATTTTAGTGCCAAATTTAATCCATTATGCGCACAGCCCGTATCCTGTTAATTATAAGCCTGTTTCTCATTTCCGGCGCCCTTAAAGCCCAGGCAGAATACGAAGCTTACTGGCAACAGCGGGCCGATTATACCATCAAGGCTGCAATAGATACGGAAACAGATATTTTAACCGGCCGCCAAAGTATTGTTTATCACAACAATTCTCCCCATCATTTGGATGTCTTATATTTCCATTTATATCAAAACGCTTTTCAGCCGGGTTCATATATGGACAAGAAGTTCAAAGCCGCAGGGCGTTCATTTGATTACGGGCATTATGAATCACAGGGAAAAACCATGGAGGTAGATAATGTCCGGATCAACGACAGGCCTTCTCATTGGGAGGTGGATAACGCCATAATGCATATTCCACTTGAACAACCGCTTGCCCCCGGCGATTCTCTGATAGTGGAAATGGATTTCAAAACCTACTTTGATCTGAGTGCTACCTGGCGAAGGATGCGTGTTTACAAGGCATATGGTGTAAAAAACTACAACGGGGGGCATTGGTATCCACGCATTTCAGTTTTTGACCGGAAATCCGGATGGACAGCTGATCAACACATGCTGCATGAATTTTACGGAAACTTTGGCACCTACGATGTTCGTTTAGATATACCGCAGCATTATATCGTTGATGCCACGGGCATTCTCCAGAACAAAGAGGAAGCCATGCCATCCCATTTACGGGAAAAACTGGATATTTCCAATTTTAAAGATAAGCCCATGTACTCTGCTCCCTCAGAGGTCATTCCCCCCACTGATACACTCAAAACCTGGCATTTCCGTGCCCGAAACGTGCATGATTTTGCCTTTGTGGCCAGCCCCTTATTCCGCATCGGGGAAACCGAATGGAATGGCATCCGCTGCCGCTCATTAGCCATGGAGCCTCATGCCGCCAAATGGCAGGATGCCGCTCAGCTCGCAGCCGATATCATACAAATATTTTCCAATGATTTCGGCATGTATGCCTATCCGAAAATGATCGTGGCCGATGTACAGGCCGGCATGGAATACCCTATGCTCACCATGAACAGCGGGCATTCCCCGGGCTATACCTACCTGTTTACACATGAAATTGCCCACAACTGGTTCTTCGCAGCAGTTGGCTCCAACGAAACATACAGGGCCGCACTGGATGAAGGCTTTACTCAATATCTTACGTATTATGGACTCAAAAAGCTCAGTAAATACAGGGAAATTGAATTCCCCCCGCCGCCTTCTTTCCCGTTAAACCAAAAAAAACAACACGAGCTGCCCTATAAAATCATACTCCAACGATATTACAAAGATGCTTTTTATAAGGAGGGAACCCGCCTGAATCAACATTCCGACAAAATCCTTACTGATGAACCCTATGGAATAAAATACCGGCAAACATACAATAAAACTGCAGCCATGTTGATGAACCTGCAATATGTTTTGGGAGATTCCCTTTTTAAAGCATGTATGCGCCACTATTACGAGACCTGGAAATTCCGCCAGCCCTATCTGGAAGATATGCGTAATGCCTTTATCAACCATTCCGGCGTAAACCTTAATTGGTTTTTCGACCAGTGGCTGAACAGCAAAAAAACCATTGATTACGCCATTCGTAAAGTGAAACGCAACGGGAAAAATGGGGCTGAGATCACACTGCAGCGTAAAGGACGAATGGAGATGCCGGTAGATGTGCTGGTCATTGATAATAACCGGGACTCTACTTTATATCACATTCCCAACCGCAACTTTATCAAACAAACGGATGCTGTGGTTCTGGACAAGTGGTTTGGATGGGACCAGCTCAATCCTTCCTACACCTTTACAGCCCGCACCGATTCCAAAGTAAAGAATGTTATTATCGATCCCTTCCACAGGATTGCCGATATGAACCGTTTAAACAACCATTACAAACCCCATGCATCCTTAGATTTCGACTACCTGACAAAACAACCGGAAAACCCTTACCGCTATGAGTTATACGCCCGCCCCGACTTCTGGTGGAATGACCATGACGGGCTGAAAGCAGGCATTTCCGTAGAGGGGGATTATATGAAAGAGCTTCACGAATTTGATGTTTCTGTATTATACAATACCGGCCTTTTATCCGGCCCAGCTCTTTCCGGAGATCCGTTAGCGGTATCCTGGCATTTTAACTACCGCACACGTATCGGCAAAGCCCCGGGCAAAGCCTTTCTCAATTTGAGTTCAATCCGCGATATAGGCTGGAGTTATCACAGGGCAGGCATCCAACAACAAAGCACAAACAACAAAAACACGTACGGCCTCAGCATTTCCGGTTCGAGAATGCATAAAAAAAGGCCGGTATATTATATGCCGGACAGGTATTGGGACAGCTACCTGCTGGAAACAGCCTACCTCTATTTACAGGCATCCTACGACCGGGAGCTGGACAACGGAAGGCTTTCGGCCAGTATCACTTCAAGCCTGGGGCAGATCATCAATTCCAAAATTAATGTTTGCCTGAACACCCGCCGCAATATTGGTAGCCTTATATTAAGAAACAGGGGATTCTTTCAGTACGGCCTTTCGCAATACTATCCCATTGAAGATGCTTTGCTTTTATCCGGGGGCAATATGATGGATATGATGCACCACAAGATCGTCAGAAGCCCGGGCATAATACCCTCACAGTGGTACACCTACGGGAACAGCCCCAATCATTTTCATCAGCCGGGAGGCTTAAATTTGCGGGGATATTCCGGATATATCTCCGCAAAATATAACGAAGAGGGAGAACCGGAATATCAGCACATGGGCAACACCGGCCTGGGTGTAAACCAGGAGCTCAGTACAGCCCGGATTTTTCAACCCCTGCCGCCGAAACTGCGCAAGTTCCTGCAAATAGACCTGTATGCCTTTTACGGACTGGCCATACTGGACAATGCTTCAATATCCAGCTTGCCCGATTTCAGCCGGCTATACATGGATGCAGGGATCGGTACACAACTGGACATAAGGCAATGGTGGCAGTTTGATAAATTAAAACCCCTGACCCTGCGCTTTGATATGCCCCTGTTCCTGAATATCAAACCTAAGGATGAAAAAAAACACTTCAAGTTCCGGTGGTTGCTCGGAGTGGAGAAAAGCCTTTAATCCCCCACAAGTTTTGTTTGGAAGAATTGTCATACTATAACAAGCATTCCAATGGAAAAACAGGAAAAATTGATCAGGGCCTTAAAAAAAGGCAATGAAGATGCCTTTCGCGAATTGGTGGACAAGCATAAGCACATGGTATATGTCACCGCTTATGGATTCCTTCAGGAGCAAGCAGCTGCAGAAGACCTCTCACAGGATGTCTTCCTGGAAATATTCAATTCCATTGAAACATTTAAAGCCAAATCCACCCTGTCAACCTGGATATACAGAATTACTGTCAACAAATCCATCAATGAAGTGAAAAAACAAAAACGCAAAGCAAGAGAAACACAAATAGACAGCTCTTTTCAGAACGATAATAACCACCAAAACGATCTCCCGGACGACGAAAAATATACCCCCGAGGCCATTAATGAAAACAATGAACGTAAAATACTGCTGAAAAAAGCCATCGATTCCTTGCCGGAAAAACAAAAAACCGCCTTTATCCTTCATAAATATGAGGAAATGCCTTACAAAAAAATCGCAGCAATCATGAATAGTTCACTTTCATCTGTAGAAGCATTGATCCACAGAGCAAAGATCAATCTCCAAAAAGAACTGAGCGAATATTACAAAACATAAAGCAAGTTTTCTGTTATTAAATTGTCATATAAACATAAAAGCAAAAAAAATGAACTGCAAGTTTTTACATACCAACATCCTTTTTTACCTGGACGGAGAGCTTTCGCAGGATGAGCAGAGGCAAACAAAAGAACACCTTAGCCAGTGCGAATCCTGCAAAGCGTTTTATCAAAAGGTCAAAGACACTTACGGGATGATCAATGAAATTCCACCATTAGCCGGGAACTTCACCGAAAAGGTAATGCAGAATATACGCAAAGGGAAAAAAGTAACCCTCAACAAAAGCTTTATTACATTTACACGCCGTATCGCTGCGGTAATCCTGTTTATGCTGGCCAGTTCATCTGCCGCCTTCCTGTTTATGGAAAATCAGCAACGGGAATACACACAAACACAAAATGCAAAACAGGAATTTCTGGAATATTATTTTGACGATCTCGATACTGATGTCGTAGATAACTATTATACACTAAACCCTGAAAACGACTAATCATGGAAATACAAAAACAAAAACAACTGTTAATATGGATAGTGATCGTTCTGGCTATACTGAACCTGGGCATGATCGGACTGTTCGTATATAAAAACTATACCCAGACCCGGACAACGGAAACAACAGAAGACCACCCGGGCCGGTATGAGAGCAAAAGACCTTCCCATTCCAAAAGCTGCCCAAAGATAGATGAACGCTTTAACTTTAACGAAAAACAGCGTCAACAACTTGAATATATCCGGGATAAACACCGCAGCAAGATGAGAACTTTCAGGGACTCCATCAATGAGCTAAGAGCTCTTCAAATGAAACTTATTGCCAAGGGGGAAGACCACAAACCAACTGTATATAAATATGCCCGCCAAATCGGTACCCTTTACGGGGAAATTCATAAAGAAACTATGGACCACTTCCTGGAGATCAAGAAAATAGCAAGCCCGGAACAACAAGAAAATATCAATGAATTTTACCTGGATATCGCCAATAGAAAAACGCAGAAAAACCATTACAGATCATCAAAAAGACCGCACAAAAAAGGGGCACCCCGGTCTAACAAGAATGACAATGTCACTACACCATAACAATATAAATACATAAAACAATTAATAACATCTAAAACAGGAGAGTATTATGAAAATGACAAGCAAATGGATCCTGACGGTTCTTTTCGTCATGGGATTCACACTGAGCAGCATTGCTCAGCAAGGAAAAGGTAACAGAATGGGAATGAGAAATCCCGATAATCAGGCAGGCATGCACCAAAGCTGCCAAAACATTCCTGATCTAACTGAAGAGCAGGAAGAAAAAATTCTGGATCTAAAAACAGAACATCTTAAAAAACGCACAGAACACCGTAACCAAATCCAGACTAAAAGAGCAGAAATGCGAAGCCTGACTACCGGTGATAACGTGGACATGCCAAAAGCGGAGGCCCTGGCCGATGAGATCGCCTCATTAAAAGCCAGTATGATGAAAGAATCTTTAAGCCACCGCAATGAAATCAGAGAATTGCTTACCGAAAAGCAAAAAGTCTATTTCGATGCCAAAAGAGGCAAAAAACAACATATGCGAAAAAGGCCATGCTCCCACAGAAAATCCCGGAAATAAACAGAACGTGCTATTTTAAGGGAACCCTTTCTGAGCATTAAAAATGAATTAAAAAAGAGCGTCTTCAAAAGAACGCTCTTTTTTTTTATATTCCTGCTCAGCTCAGATAATCAGCACCTTCACTCCGAAAAGTCATTTGCCCCTGCATCCCCATTTATATGTGAGTCCGGTCTAAAAAGGTCACAGTTGATTTTTCGCGGCTTTTTGCCCCGAACCCTAAAGAGTCACTGATTTTCAATTGATCCGGGTATCTTATTTCCCTTCGAACCATGTTCCTGCGGAGGAATCTTTTGTGGCTCCAGTAACCGATGCAAATACATTGATCTGATCTTTTTGTTTCAGCATGGCCATAAATGCAAAGATCAAAGCTTCCTTATAGTCGACGGTAAGCATATCCGGCACCACGATCTTATGATCCGTTTTTACTTTCAGCCGCTGCAGCAGATAGGTGTTTTTTGCACCTCCTCCGGTGAGCAGTACTTGTTCAGACCCGGGATATTCATTGAGCACATTTGACAATTGATCTGTAATATGCTCGGTAAAAGTGGCCAACATATTTTCAGGTGGCTGCACATACCGATGGGTACACTTATTCCAGACCTTCTCCATCCACTCCCTTCCCAATGATTTAGGCGGTTTTTTCTTATAAAAGTCCAGAGCATTGAGTTCTGCTAAAAGTTCCGGAAGGCATTGGCCTTTCATGGCCAGTTTTCCGTACTCATCAAAAGACAGGCCAAGTTTTCCGGCTTCCCTGTTCAATGCATAGTTTACCGGGCAGATATCAAAAGCCACAAGCCGGTTATTCCGGTTCATGGAAATATTACTAAACCCCCCCAGGTTAAGCCGGAAGTAATACTGATCAAACAGACGATCATCGCCAATGGGTGCCAGGGGTGCTCCCTGCCCTCCCAGTAACACATCATCCGTTCTGAAATCAGCGACTACCGGGATTTTACAAGTTTTCCACATGGCCTTACCACACCCCAACTGAAAAGTAAATCCCTTCTGAGGCTCGTGAAAAACCGTATGCCCGTGAGAACCTATCAAATCGACAGTAAGGTTATGCCGTTCCAGAAACAATATCACCTGTTTCCCTAAAAATCTTCCATATTCCTGATGCAAAGCAAGTATTGAACGGCCATCCAGCAAATGTGCATTTTGCAATTTCGCCTTCCACTTATCGCTATACGCAATCGTTTCTGCATTAGATATTTGAAAATCCCAGCCAGCAGCCAACGACATATCAAAATCACAACAGGCGATATCCACGCCGTCCAGGGAAGTCCCGGACATGATTCCCAGTACTTTCATCTCTGCATATTTTTATATATTTAACCATTAGCGTATTACACCTTCTGTTTACCCTAAAAGTCCGCTCTAAAAACATAAAATTTATTCCATCGGCTGAAGATCAGCTTGGACCCATCCCTAAAAGGTAGCTGATTTTTGCATGTCTAAATTTGTTCCGTGTTCCTTGTTCCGTGTTCCTTGTTCCGTGTTCCGTGTTCTTTGTTCGGTGTTCGGAATAAAACACGAACCCCTGTTCCCTTCCACATTTTTGGTTAATTTCTTTAGCAGCGCCTTCTTCAGATTACGGAATTGCTTTTAGCAGCCTTTCCATGCGAATTCCGCGTGATCCTTTAAGCAAGATAAGAGCATTATCTGGCGGGCTGCTCTGAAAAAATTCCACTGCCTGGGCTGAATCCTTAAATACGTTAAAAGCCTGCGCTTCATCAAGGGATGCAAATGTATTTCCAACTAAAATAACCTGATCAAAATGATATTGTTTTAACAATTCCACGACCTGCTCATGAAATTTTACGGACTCCGTTCCCATTTCAAGCATATCGCCAAGTGCCACAATCTTTTCTGAGCGGCCGGAGTCGTATTTATGCAGGTTTTCCAGGGCAGCCCTAACGCTGGTTGGATTTGCATTATACGCATCTAAAATGATGGTATTGTTTTTTGTCTGTATCAGCTGAGACCTGCTATTATCGGGATTATACTGCTCTATCGCTTCGATCATATCTTTTTTTCGCACCCTGAAATAGTTACCTACAGCAATGGCAGCGTTAATATTATCAAGATTATAAGCTCCGGTGAGATTTGTTTTTACAGGAATATTGTTCCATTGGATGACCAATGTAGGAAATTCTTTCTGAACCAGCAGTTTATCTTTGATTTTTCCGTACGTTATACGCGAAACAGCATTACTTTTAGCCATCAGGATCCTATCCTGTTCATTAACAAAAACCGGGCGGTTTTCCTTCTGTAAATAATCATACAGTTCTGACTTCGCTTTGACTACACCCTCAAAGCTACCAAAGCCTTCGATATGGGCCATTCCCACATTAGTGATCAGTCCATAATCCGGTTCTGCGATTTGACAAAGCTGCCCTATTTCTCCCTGATGATTGGCTCCCATTTCCACAACAGAAATCTCATGCGATTCATTCAGGTTAAGCAGGGTTAATGGAACTCCAATATGGTTATTAAGATTTGCGGCAGTATAATGCACATGATATTTTTTTTGCAAAATGGCGACCATAATCTCTTTGGTAGTTGTTTTACCATTAGAACCGGTAATCGCGATCATGGGTATAGTAAATCGTCTTCGGTGATAATTTGCCAGTTGTTGAAGCGTTTTCAAACTATTCTCAACCAGCACACACTGTTCATTAATAACCGCTTCTTTTTGATCAACGACAGCATATTTAGCTCCTTTTTCAAAGGCTTCCTCCGTAAAATAATTGCCGTTAAAATTATCTCCTTTTAAGGCAAAAAACAAGCAGTCCTGCTTGATCGTCCTGGTATCAGAGCATATTCCTGCGGAATCTTTAAATATCTTATAAATCGCAGACAAATCCATATTTAGCCTGTATTATGTAAAATACACAAAAAAACACCCCGAAACAAGGCGGGGTGTAGATTATTTATCACAATTAAGTACTTTTCTTCGCAAATTTCATTACCCATGAATGATTTTATCCGGTTCAATCAGTTAAAGACAGTACTTCATTTCACCAAGGCCTGTTCATCCCCACAGAATTTCGTTCCTCATGTTCGCGTTTAACGCCAACCCGGTATTTCTCAGGGGCTTTCGAAGCAGTTAACATCAACGACTTTATTTTCGCAAACGACAGTTTTCAGTACGAATAACTTAGAACCCGGACATTCTGGCCAAGCACGAATTATTCATGGCCTACCGGGCTACCTACTCTATCCATAGCGCAGCGGAATCCGATTGTGGAGCTTCGCTGTGTCTCGGTCAAAAAGCGTCTTGTTCCGGGGCTAAGCCAGTAGGCTCCATCTTTCCAGGAAGCCCCTTTATACACTCTGGCCTGGTCATCAATTAATGAGCTACCCATATCCTGTCCCTCGGGATAATCGTACATTTCATCGGTATACGATTGATCCGGGTCTGCAACAGCACCTCCCTCCCAGGCGGTTCTTTCTCCGGGGCGTGTGGTATAGCTTCCGTCTAAATAATTAATATTATCAGCTTTACGATAATTGCGGCGGTCCAGATTTTCCTGAACTTTTACCGCCCGTGTTTGTATTTCGCCGGGTTTTTCTTCAATAAATTGAGCGACTCCCATTCGTATCAGGGCCACCATTTCATCACGCACCTGCATTTCATCATAATCACTGTCGATATTCACGCCCATAACATCTTCAACGGCATCCGACTGATCGGTATTCAAACGGATCGTTTTTCCGGTAAAGTCGAGCATTCCATCTTCCATAAGAATGGAAGCATCTTCATGCCTGTCTTCCGAGGCCAGTGTATCTGCTTTCATAGCAAACTGCTGCAGATAATTGACCAGGATACGCTCGTGCATATTAATATCATCCAGTTTTTCCGTAGAAAGCTCGACCACTTCATTAAGGTAGTCCACAATTTTACTATAATTCCACACAATGAAGCCCAGCTTGGGTTTTAACCCTCCAAAGCTACTTTGCGCTTTCACTTTATACACATTTCCTCGAAACGGAGCAAAGTCATTCATATCTTCGAGGGACAGCGGACGATATACATCCCTCACCCATTCACTAACATTCCCTGCCATATTATAGAGGCCATAATCATTGGGCCAGTATGCGTACACCGGGGTTGAGATTCCTCCGGCATCATTAAGATCACCGGCAACGCCCATATAATCTCCGCGTCCGCGGCGGAAGTTAGCCACAAAGTCGCCATAGCTGTCTTTCGCATCCGTTCGTGTAACATGCCCGTTCCACGGATATTTGCGCCGTTCCACAATACGCTCATATATAGTATTTCCAATAAGGCCTAAGGCTGCAAATTCCCATTCGGCTTCCGTAGGCAGGCGGTATTCAGGCAGTAAAATACCATCTTCCATGCGTGCGATGCGGTCATCCGGCCCTGTAGGGTCCAGATTAGCCAGATAATCCCTGACTACCCCTAAGTCGTATTGCCCGGCCAGGTAGGCATCCGTATCAAAATGGTCCATATTGGTTTGATCGGGTGTCATTTCCAGCAATCCCCAGTCCACCAAGATCATCTCATTTACGCGGTCGGTTCGCCATGCGGCATAATTCGTAGCCTGTATCCAGCTTACTCCTACTACGGGATAATCCCGGTAAGCCGGGTGACGGAGGTAATAATTCACATATCTTTCCCGGTCACCTAACTTTTCCCGCCACACATTGGTATCCGGTAAAGCCTTTGCGTATATCGTCGGATAACGTGCCCCGAAAACCCTGTTCAGCCAGTACAGGTATTCCAGATAAGCAAAATTCGTTACTTCCGTCTGGTCCATATAAAACGAAGGAACGGTAACCGTTCTTGGAATATTATCCCAATCTTTCATAACATCCTGCTCAGTACGCCCCATTGTAAACTGCCCGCCTTCAATCATTACAAGGTTAGGGCCGGTAATTTGTTCCATAAACGGGAATTTCTCAAACCCCCCGCTTTCCGGATCATTATACTGCCAGCCGGTTGTCGGTGAATGTTCTGCTCCACATGAGGCTATTAAAAGAACTATTCCCAGTAAGCCAAAGCTTTTAAGAAATTTTATACGTTCCATATTTCTAAAATTTTATTCGATCAACTATTTTTTCGCTCGTAAAAAAAATAAAGCTACCCCGATATCCCCGTTGGGTTCTTATTTTTGTCATTATCCATTCGGTTTATCAGCCGCCGTAAATATTTTCAACATATACATAAATAACTAAAAAGAAGGACATTCTATTGCACGAAGTTTTTTTCTTTCCGGGGGGCAATTAAACATAATTCCCATAGACACCTCGTGTGCTCCTCCGGAAGCATTACTTAGCTTCGAGACCGTAATATCATAACTATATCCGAATTTATACTTTTTATATTCAAACCCAGCCAGGATAATAAGCGCATCGGAGCCTTCAAAAAACTGGCGGAACCACAATCCGGCAATAATCGGTTTCATATTCAGGTACATTCCGTAATTCAACTGGTGGAACTGTCCTTGTTGTTGATACATCAGATTAGGAGAAAGCGTAGGATCGCCCTCCCGGGGCCTTCGATGGCCGGAGGCGGCCAGGTCAATCAAAAAGCCCCCGTGAGCGGTAAATTTTACAGGCAATTCACTATAATTCCGGAATCCCTCGTCAGGTTCTGTAAGATGGTGTGCACCAAACCCCACAAAAAATTTATCGGTATATCCTAATATTCCGGCTGAAAAATCCGCCCCGGCGGATTCATAGGTTCCGCTGGGTTCATTTGTCTGGTTCACAAACCCCCATTTAGGGTCGATCTGATCTCCGAATGTTAGCTTTGTCCAGTCAACGGATTTTTGAAAATAACTGGCCTGCATTCCCGCATTAATATTGAATGTTCGGGATACTTTCAAGCGGTATGCATACATAAAGCTGAACTGAGAAGCGTTCAAAACCCCTTCTCCGGAACGGTCCGTATTCGCTAAAACACCCAGGCCCCCGGAAATATCATCAAAATACATGTCAAACCCTGCGTTATATGTGACATATGCACCGGATATGGCTGGCCATTGATTCCTGTAATTCATTGTTACCCTGGGGCAAACATTACTGCCTGCAAAAGCAGGATTTAAGTAAAGCGGATTGGCATAAAATTGCGAAAAATGCGGATCCTGCCCACGAAGCTCTTGCCCTGTAAGTAAAATGAATACAATCGGTACTATTAATAGAACTTTTTTTGGCATATTATCTACCCATAATTTTTCAATCGTCAAAAATACAAAAAATATTATTCCCCTGACAAATCTTTCATTTTTACATGCATCTTGATTGAGTCCGGTCTAAAAACACTAAATGTACCCCAGCCGCTAAAGATCAGCTTTACCCCATCCCTAAAGGGAGGCTGATTTTCAGCGGATTAACCCTTAGGGTTCGGGGTAAAAAGCCGGTAAAAATCA
>JAWOBQ010000122.1:0-4184 GCA_046484255.1 Bacteroidales bacterium
GGATGATCCCGATGGCAACAGCGACCTGGCTGATGATATTATCGATGCCATTGAAGATGCACTGGAAGTGGAAACTGACGACGACGATGATGATGATGATGATGATGACGATGATGACGATGATGACGATGATGACGATGATGACGACGATGATGATGATGATGATGATGACGACGATGACGACGATGACAAATAATCTTTCGGTACCTGCGTTTCCTTAATCATAATACCCCGACAGCCCCGCAGCCTTAATCAGCAGCGGGGCTTTTTTTTGCCATTTTAGCCACGGATCTAATTCACAAATTTATACACTTCTTCAGCAAAATCACCGTATTCGGTATAAAACAAGTGATGCATAGATTCTTCAAACAAAACAAATTCTTTGTAGTCTGAGCCGGCATCCTGGTAAGCAAAAGCACCAATGTAAACCGGAACACTGAAATCATATTTGCCGTAAAGCCAGAGAGAAGGGATGGTAAGTTCTCCGAGCCGGCCTGCAAGGGAGTATTTGTTTTCAATAGCGTAGTTTACCGGCTGGTTAAAAAAGTGAGAAAACTGCCATGTCAGCGGATTATTCTGAAGTATTGTATTGGTAGCCACTCCCGATGGCATTTCGGTTGATACCAAACCGTCTGACTCGATAAGCTTCATGCTGCGTGCAGCCAGCTTGAGTATTGCATTATAATCGTCATCGTTAAACGGATCGAGTTGTTCTGCTTCCTCTTTTATCTCTTCCCATTCAATCACACTATTTCCGGCTATGATCTGTTCGTTTGCCACCCCGAAGATGATCATAAGCCGTGTCTGCTGAATCAGATCAAAGTCATGTGCCCCGCTGATGGAAATAAAACCGCTGATATCATTCTGCAACCCCTGGTTCAGCAAAGCCTCCAATCCCAGCATACCGCCAAAGCTATGGCCCATCAAAAACAGGTTAATATCATCTCCATACTTCTGCTTCAAAACATTTACAAGAGCTACAATATCAGATGCCATCAGCTCGATGATATTTTCCGGTCCCGGATAATTTCCCTGCGAAGTGCCCTGACCGCGCTGATCCCAATAAACAAAAGCAAACTCTTTTTCAAGAATCTCGCTAAATGCTCCGTTGCGGAAAGAAAGTCCGAAACTCCCCGCCCCGTGCAATACCACGACAAAGGTTTTGCTTTCGCGATTACCGTTCACATAAACCGGCATATCTGCTCCTTTGTGCCGGAGAAAGAAAGTATCATCTATTACCAGGGGGTCTTCCTTGGTGCATGACATAAAAACTATAACAGAAAAGATGACCGAAATATATTTTTTAATTGTTGTTGGCATGATCGGATGTGGTTTTAAAATTAATGAATTGTTTATTCAAAGGTATACGATAGCCCGCTTTGATGTTAAGAAGGGGCATTACATAAGTATTATACGGCATAAGGGTTGTGATATTCATTTCCACAAACCATCCGGTGCCGGGTTGATTTCTGTGAAACCGCCCCATACCCAAACTTACTACCGGGGCATAATACCACCGGCCGGGCAAAAGAACCTTTTCTACTGTGCCGTTTACAGTATATTCCCATGTCTCTGGCAGGAAAGCGCGATATATTCCAACCGGACTGAAGCCGAACTGAAAATGGAGTTCGTTTTTATCCTCGCGATAACGCCGGTTATTAATTCCCACATGGGTGAAAAACGGGGTTTGTCGGCTGTAATCCCTGAAAAACCCGAAATCGGCATTAAAGAATTTTTCAATTACTACAGGTTGCGATCTTTTGTTGGCCTTATGGCTTACAGACCATAGCTGTTCCACACCGGCATTCAAACCGGGGTTCCACAGATTGTTGCCATGATAACTGAAGTTAATTATGGCCGGAGGTATTCCGGCTGCTGATCCGGGGTTTTGTCCCTGACTATTTCTGACATTTGCGAAGAAAAGAAAGATCAAAAACAGGGAGAGTACGATTTTGGTCATTTATCAGAATTTAATTGCCCGTTTTGTGAAAGGCCGGTACATAAAAAAATGCTGATTCTCAGCATCAAAACAGTTTTATCTACTGAAGATAGCAATTTATTCTGAAAACTCATAGATTTATTTTGCAGGTAATACGGGGGTCAGGGCATGTATTAACCGCCTGTCATCCTGAGTGAAACGCAGTGGAACGAAGGATTTCGTTGCCGGTGCAGCCCGGCTGTTAAAAAAAATATTCATGCCTTGAGGCACTTTTAACCAAGCTGTTTTTCTACAGTGGTATGGCCACGGGATTAACTTCGTTGAGCTCCCTTCGATTAGTTGATCACAACATTTTTAGTTTGCAGTGGTAAGGCCACGAGATCCTTCGCTCCGCTCAGGATGACACCGCTGGCACGGGGTGGGGTGGAGAAGAAAAGGGGCGGCGCTGCCGCCCCTTTTCTCTATTCAGTCATTTAATTTCTTCTCATTATGACTTTCATGATGCCGGCCAAACCGAGAAACACCAGCCAGCCCCACCAGCTTAAAAAGCTGGTGACACGATGAAAAAGCGCCATGCGCGGTGCGGCAAAGGTGTTGATCTCTCCATAGGAAACGCTTTCAGGTTTGAAATTCCCCTGCAGGTTATCGCGGAAACTTTCGGCGAAGGTATAAAGATAAGCCTGCTCAAGTTCTTGCGGATTGGCAAGTAGATCTTCAGTACTCATGCTTCCCAGAGACTTTAGTTGCGGTTTGTAGCTTACATCATGAAACTGCCATTGCCCGTGTATGAGTACTTCTGTACAGAAATGATTGGAAAGAAATACCGGGCGTACCTGAAAACCTTTACGCCTTAAAAATTCCTGAAATACAATGGAACTTTGACTGCAAAAGGCTTTCTGGCCTTTCAGAATATCATCAGGTAATACCTTTGCACCCATATCATACCAGATATATTTCCCAGCAAGATTGGCTAAATAATTTTCTGAGAATCGATAGTTTTGCAACCCGTAATAAAATCGCATACGTATCAAACTGTCTACCAAATTTATATAGCCAGAAAAATCATTCTTACTTAATTTTTTCAGTTTTGCAATGCTGTCAATAAAATGCTCAAGCTTTTCCATGCTATTTAGCTGGCTCAGCCTGGGATCATATTTGTCATGGGGCCGGCATAAGTAGATCTTGGGGGGATCATATAGTCCTTTGAAAAGTTGCAAAACCGACCCTGATCCTAAAAACAATCCTTTTAAAATCAATATGTAGTATATACATCTCAACATATGACTAAACAAATTTATATAATTTTTTTAAACGACTGTTAAATTTTTTATTGCTTTATAATCCTTAATTTTGTCGCTGGAATTTCAAAGAACATGCAAATAACAGATAACTGGACAAAGTCGCTAATGCCTGATTTCACAGATTATGTGATTATACTGGTTTACTTGCTAATCATGTTTCTTGTGGCGACTTATATTAAAAACAGGCATATTGACACCAATCCGGTTTACCGTTTTTATGTATGGGGGTTATTTGCCAGTGTTTTGGGTGCTTTAGCGATGGGCCTGATTTACACCTTATATTATCGTGAAAGTGGCGATACTATCGGTTATTACCGCAGTTCAGAAGCCCTGGTAAACTTATTATTCCGTGATCCGGGTGCCTACCTTAAAATTTTGCTTGGTGATGAGTCTCGTGAAGCTTACCTGGCATTTTCGAAAGAAACGGGATATCCATGGTATTGGGGAAAATCCAGCGCATTTTTTGCTGTCAGAGTTACCAGTATTTTTACCCTGGTGGGTTTTAAAAACTATTTTACAGCCAGTATTTTATTTGCATGGTTTTTTTATGGTGGATCCTGGAAGCTATTCTTGCTTGCCACTCATCTTTATCCCCGTTATTCCAATTCACTGGCTTTTGGAATCCTGTTTTTTCCATCAGTCCTTTTCTGGGGTTCTGGTATTTCAAAGGATACCATAACTCTGGCAGCAACAGGGTGGTTTGTCTACTCTGTTTACATGGCAACCGTTGAAAAAAGAAACATCACAAAAAACCTGATAGTGGTCGCCCTGGCAGCCTACTTAATAATCTATGTAAAACCTTATGTATTTGTGGCAATTACCCCGGCATTTTTCATTTTTCTGGCCTGGAGAAGCATTAAATCAATTGAAAATCCGATTTTAAGGTTTACTCTGTTACCATTGAGTATTTTTGTTTTTCTTGCTGCCGGTTTTGGATTGCTGAA